>JANMJU010000206.1:0-10742 GCA_031371545.1 Chitinophagaceae bacterium | reverse complement strand
ACCGGCAGTTTTTACAGCCTTACCAACAGCAACACTTTCGGTACGCCAACGGTTACATTAAATAATAATGCTGCCGTTCAGGAAGCGCTAACACTTAATGGTACAAGTATTTTACAATTATCAAACAGTAACCTTACTTTACTTTCAACCGCCACCAAAACAGCCCGTTTAAACCCGGTAACTACTGCTGCTACTATAACTTACGGTACCGGGCAGGTATTTGCACAACGATATGTGCCGGCAAGAAGGTCGTGGCGTTTGATGGCTGCTCCAATAAACCCTTCAGCAGGAACACATACTATTAGCCAGGCATGGCAGGAAGGGCAAACAGATTACACAACAGATTCTCTAAATGTTCCTATTAATGGAGGTTTTGCTACCCAAATAACTGGGGGAATAATTGCTAATGGATTTGACCAAAGCCCTAACAGTAACCCGTCTATAAAATATTATAGCGGTGGTTCATGGCTGGCACCGGCAAATACAAATGTTTTATCTGTAAACAGTAAGGAAGGCTGGATGTTATTTGTAAGAGGTGATAGAAAAAATTATGGAGTAATAACTAACCAATATAAAACCCCTACTGTTACAACCTTGCGGCCAAGAGGGCAATTATTTATAGGGCAAAAATCTATTACTTCTACCGGCATGACAGTGATAGGCAATCCTTATGCATCGTCTGTAGATTACAACAGTATGACAAGAACAGGATCCGGCTGGCCGGCAAATCCAACCTACTATGTATGGGATCCTTACCTGGGCGGCACTTTTGGTACAGGTGCATTTATCACTCTTACCTGGAATAGTGGAACATCTACTTTTGATCGTTCTGCTCCATTAACAGGTACAGGAACCAGCACATATGATAACAGGTATATCCCATCCGGTGCTGCAATCATGGTTGATTTTCCGCCGGGAGGTACTTTAACCTTTAATGAAACCGATAAAAATGCGGCCAATACTACAACAGCTTTCCGCCCGGTACGTCAACAGATGATGACGGTGTTAAATACGGTTAACCCGGATAACAGCACCTATGTATCTGATGGAGCATTGTCGCTGTTTGGAAATGATTTTAATAATACAGTGGATATAAATGATGCCAATAAGCTGACAACTTTTTCTGAGAATTTAGGATTGAGAAGAGAAGGGAAAGTTTTATCAATAGAAAGAAGTAAGACAGTTGCAGAGGGAGATACTGTTTTTTATAATATCTCAAGGATGCAGGCAAAAAAATACCAGTTACAATTTGTGATGAATGAAATCGGGGCCTCAGCTTCCACAGCAGCCTTCCTGGAAGATTTGTACCTGAAAACAAAAACGCCTGTGTCTCTCCATGATACCAGCAGTGTTGATTTTAGCGTAACAGATGCAGCCAGTGCTGCGGCAGACAGGTTCAGGCTGGTATTTAAACGTTCTGTTAAGTTCGCCAATCTGAATGCGTTTGTACTTAACAGTGATATTGCCGTTAACTGGGAAGTGGCAGATGAATTAAATATTAACCATTATGAAATTGAGCGGTCGTCAAACGGGATCAGCTTTATAAACATTGGCAGTAAATTGTCAAATGGCAACAGTGAATCACCAGTTAATTATAACTTGCTGGATGCAGGCCCTCAACCGGGAGAATATTTTTACCGCATTAAAAGTATCAGCAACAATGCTGTGGTGGCTTACAGTGATGTAGTGAAAGTAACCATTGTAAAAGGTAGCCCTGATTTGTATGTGTTCCCTAATCCGGCTTCTGGTAATGTCATTCAATTACAAATGAATGGTAAGCCTGCCGGGCAATACAGCATCCGGTTAATAAATAGCCTTGGTCAGCCACTGCTTACTAATGTAATAAATTATGCAGGCGGTACAGTCACTCACAAAATTGCACCCGGTAAAACATTGGTCAGTGGAATGTATCAACTGGAAGTTACCAGTCCTGATAAAAATACCAGTGTTATCAAAGTAATGGTAAACGGGCAGTAAATATTGATTATTTAGCAATTTTACTGAATGTCATAAAAAAGAATGCCCTTTTAAAGGGCATTCTTTTTTATGACAAATCTTTTTAGTAATTCTCAGGCGCAACATATTTTTTCATCCTCCACTGCAGAGAAAAATTTTCCATCAAAGGGAAATGTTTTTGCTGCAGGCAGGGATATTTATAACTGAAATCTTATTGGCACAATATTTTAGTTCTGATAAATTAATCATATTAATTAAAGCAGTAAATAATAAATATTGGATATAAAAAACTATAGTTTTTTTGTTTTGGCTTTGTGCCAGTTATTTTTAAGATTCATATTGAGCACTGGTATGCTGTAGTTTGAAACAGAAAAAAGTTATCTTAGCGGAGTTTAGGCTGAATTACTTACTTGAAAACTAAAGTATATGCCATTGTAATCTCCCCATCAAAATATCTTTTTATCCCTTTGTGTGGTAAAGACAATTTTTAGAAAACAATTTTTGACAGAACAGCTATTTTTTAAAATCATTCATGTAAGCAAAAATCATTATGCAATTGACGGGTTATAACCATATAGTTTCATCCTGCAGGCTATTGCCAGTTATTTTCAAATTATCATTTGTTATCTCATTGCTTTTTTGTGGATTGGTTACAAACGCCCAGTTTAATGCAAGCCTTTCATTTAATTTGATAGCTGACTTTACAGAAACTGAGAGAATTGATAATGATTTACCTGCTAACTCTCCCGATGTAACTACCGCTACTGCGGATATGGAAACATCATTCTCATTGATGGATGTTATTGCCGGTATAGAAAAACCAACAGCAATATTTACATGGATCGGTGGAACTTCTAATGATTATAATACCGGCAGTAATTGGGACTTGGGTACAGTACCCGGGGCAGCAGATGATATTGTGATACCTATTGCCAATACCAATCCATGCTCAATCAACAGTGGTTCATTTACTGTAAATAGTATAATGGTAAGTGTTACCGGGGATTTTAGAATGGCTGCTGGCACTTCATTAACTATTGCCAATAATGTTACCTACACTTCATCAGTAGCGCCTTCACTTAATTGTACAAGTACAATTATATTTAATAAACTTGCTGCACTTACGATACCTGCCTGGAACTACGGAAATTTAACCTGTACTAACAGTGCAGTAAGATCTTGGAGTGCAGCAGGCGTAACGGGTATTTGTAATACATTTACACCCGGTACCGGAACTGTCTATACAGCTACCGTTGGAAGTACTGTAGATTATATTAGTGCAGCTTCTCAAACCATAAAGAATGTAAATTATTATAACCTTAGCAATAGTGGTAATGGTCCAAGAAGTTATGATCTTGTTTTTTCTGGTACAATTGATATTGCCAATGTATTTTCGCCAACTACCGGTGTTGTTACCACTGGTACTTTTAATACTATCAATTTCAGCAGCAACGGCCCACAAACGATCCCAACAACAGTATACTACAATATCAACAATTCTGGAGCTGGCAACCGTACACTGGCACCGGCAGGAGCAAACAGCAACAAAATAACTATTGGTAATTTTTATGGTTTAGGTTTAGGGGCAATTACTGTTGTAAACAGTACAGTAGAATTTACCGGAACTTCCAGTTATTTATTAGCCGGTATTACTTATCATAACCTGATATTTAACAGTAAGTCAACAGGTATTTTTAACTTAGGTTCTGGCACAGCCCTAACCGTGAATGGAAATTTGACCATAACATCTTCAGGTACTTCCACTTTATTGAATATTGGCAGTATGGCCGGTGTTGCTACCTCGTTGATTGTGTTGGGAAATGTGGATTTACAGGACAAGGGTATCCTGCAGATGGTTACTGATGCAGCGTCTTTAGGAGGCACAACAAATATTACCGGCAACCTAACAGTATCGGGTACAGGTAAAATTAATTTAGAGCCACTTTCTTCAGTATCTGCTGCAGGGATTGTGAACATTAACGGTGACTTTATTTCTACCGGAACAAGTGTTGCAACAGCAGGTGTAGGTGGAATTGTAGATTGGGGAGTTACTGGAAATTTGACGAACAATGGTATTTATGTCAAAGGAAATTTTAGTCATAACGGCGTAGGTAGTTTTGGTGCTTCTACTACATCAGCAGCAACACCAGCCGCTGGCTTTGTTTTTAATAATACCGGCACTACCCGAACCTTTAGTTATGTGAGTGGGAATGTTTCTCAAAAGACAAATTATTTGATACCTGCAGCAGCTAAAGTACAAATGCTTACAGGAGTAACTTTAGGTACAGGAGCCAATCCGCCTTCTACCTTTACATTATCGGGTACCCTTGATTGTGGCAGCCAGGTGATAGCGGCAGGAGATGCTGCAAATAATATTTTTGCTTTTAATGCCAACAGTATATTTATCACCACACACAGCAGCGGCGTTACTGGAAATCTCTCTGGTTTTGGCGCAGCCAACATCACCGGAAACAATGGGATATTTCAATTTTTAGGAACTGCACAAAACACGGGTTTTCCTCCGGCTGTTACTGCTGCCAACAGGCTTGATTGGTTAGGCAATACTTCTTTAACCCTCAATCATTCTTTAACGATTAATAACCCCGGTAATATCAATTTTACAAATAGCGGATTATTTTATTTAGGAACAAGCGACCTCACCATTGGGTCTGCATCTGTAATTAATGGCTCGCCATTTTCAACCAGCAAAATGTTTGTAACGGATGGTGTTGGTCATCTTATAAGAAGTTATACCAGTGCTGGCGTTGGTATTCCATTTACATGGCCAATTGGAGAAACTACCGGCACTACTGAATTCTCACCTGTCACAATAGGTACACTCTCTCCATCCGTCGCAGGTACAATTGGATTTAGGGTGGTGGATGGAGTGCATCCAAATATGGCTCCTGTAGCCAGCTATGCCAGCAGGTATTGGAACTATGTTTATACAGGAGGTGCTTATACTTGGGGCAATGCTACCTTTACTTATGACCCTTCTGATGTGGTGGTAGGCCCGGAAGCTTTGTTTAAGGCCAGTTCATGGGATGCCGCCTGGACGGTTTATAATTCCAGCAGTGCAGCATCTAATGTACTAACGGTTACAAGTGGGCCGTCATCAGCCAGCTTGTTTACTGGTAATGATATTACAGCCAGGGCTGATGGGCTGTTGTATTACAGATCTGCAGTTGCAGGCCCTAATAACTGGGGTACTTTATCAGCCTGGCAAGTATCAACAGATCCGGCTTTTATTTCCCCAGCTCCTCAAACTCCCTATACAGAACCTTCTGCTGCTAATAGTGGTGGAATTACTATCAGGGCAGGACATACAATAAATCTTACTACAACTGCTATTGCTGATCAAATGACAATTGCAGGTACAGGTATTTTTAATATTAATGCAGGCGGAACTTTAAATGCTGCAGATGGAACGGGAACTGATGTAACTATTAATGGGACACTTAACATTAATGCAGGTGGAACAATGACAACAGATGCCGGTTCATTGGTTTCCATTCCCACTGGTGGTTATTTAAAAAATTCTGATGCACTGAGTTCTCTTGGTTCATTTAACATTGCCGGTACTTATGAACATAATATTGATGCCGGTACTATCCCAGCTGCAACCTGGACTGCTGGTGGTCTTTGCTACATAACTGGCATTACAGCTGGAATACCGGGAGGCCTTGGGCAAAATTTTTATGATTTAAAATGGGATTGTAATCAAACTGCTGATGTTGCGTTAGCAAATTCTATTACCGGTCCTGTACAAAATGATTTTACAGTAGCAAAAACAAATAGTTTTGATTTGCGTTTGGCAAACACAGAAACTGTAAATCTTTCCATTGGCAGAGACCTGAATGTTACAGGAGGTACTTTAATCATGAATGGAGGCAGTTCATCTTTTACAGCCCCTTCTTCTACAATGACAGTGGGCAGAGATCTGGCGATTTCCGGTACCGGTACTTTTCAAAACTGTAATGAATATGCCAGTGGTGCCAATGTGCCGGCAGTGGATATAACCCGGGATATAAATATTACCGGCAGTGTAGGTTTGCGTTTGATAATTGCCGGTGCAGTATCAGGCTTTGCCGCCACGCCATCTTCAGCAATAATGAATGCAGGTAGAAATTTTTCACTCACAGGAACGGGAACGGTTAGGGTATGTGCAAGCACTGCAACAGGCACGTTAAATGTAGCAGGAAATTTTACTCATTCTAATGGCGTCATTGATCTTTCGGCAGGTACGGCTGATATTAATTTCAATGGCATTACACCACAGATTTACACTTCTGGCGGAACGGTTACTACAGCAGTTAATTTTACTGTAAATACAAATGCTATTTTAGATATGAATACAAGTTTCATATCAGGTACGGGCATATTTACTTTACAAAATAACAGTTCCTTACGCATGGGGTCCCCAGATGGAATTGTAGTTGCCTCCGCCATTTTAGGCAATCTTAGAAATTCCGGCGCAAGAGTTTTATCTCCGCTTGCTTCTTACATTTATAATGGCCTGGTATCGCAAAGTACCGGATCAAATTTACCCAACAACATCACCGGTAATTTAACCATTGATAATACAGGTACAAGTCCTGCAAATATTGTTACGCTGTTTACAAATAATACCAGCACTGCTGTTTTGAATTTGAATAATGGCCGCTTTAATGCAGGCCCAGCATGTACATTATTGATTGCTGCCGGAGGCATTGTAAATGGCAATGGCGGCAACCAATTGCTCACGGGTACTGCTAATGATAATATCATTCAGTTTAATAATAACGGCAGCGTACAGGGTACACCTGAATTATATAATGTTACTACCAGCAGTGGTGTAAACTTTATTAATAACGCAAGGGTCAATGGTGTGTTTTTAATCAATACCGGAGGTTATGTCAATACCAATTCGCCAAAATATGCAACCGGCTCTACATTAATTTACAACACCGGCGGCGGTTATAACCGTAACCTGGAATGGGGAACCAACACCGCTTTGGCACCAAGTTATCCTCATCACGTAATTATTAAAAATGGTACTACGGTTTACTTTACCAATGCTACCAGTTTTGATGTGGGATGCGGTGGAGACCTGACACTTGGTAATCCTGCAGGTGCCGGAACAGGAGCACTTGATCTTGCAGCAATGAGTATAAATGACCTGTATGTGGGCGGCGATCTCAATATTGGTTCTGCTGCTGCCGGAACATTAACCATGTCAAATATCATTGGAGGTGATATTTATCTTTCGGGCAACTGGAACCGCAATGCAATTGGTACAGTAAATTTTGGCGCAGGCGATGGAAGGGCTATATTTTTTAATGGTGCCACCGATGCCACCATTACTGCTGCCGGCGGACAAACTTTTCCTTTTGCTTATATTGATAAATCGGCAAAAGCCAGTAAAGTAACATTGGCCGATCATGTAACTATTACAGATGAAATTGGTTTTACAAAAGGTACCGTTGACCTGGGAACCAATAATAAATTCCTCACCATTGTTTCTACTGCCGGCAAAACAGCAAGAGTAGGACAAAGCAGTTTATCGAATACTGATTTTGTTTATGGTGCCACCGACAAATTGGGGCAATTTATTGTGCAGCGTTATGTGCCTGCAAGAAGATCGTGGCGGTTGATGAATGCACCTTTAAAACCAGGTGGCGGCACTCATACGGTAAGCGAAGCATGGCAGGAGAGAGGTGCGCCACTGACAGGGCTGGATTATACTTCGGCCAACTGGGCTGCATCTGTTGCAGCAGATACAGTTGGTTCAGAATTTTCTACACACATAACAGGTGGTGCCACAACCGATGGTTTTGACCAAAGCCCTAATAATAAACCAAGCATAAAATATTACAGCGCTGGTTCATGGCTTGGTCCGGCTAATATCAACGCAACTTCTGTTAACAGCCTGGAAGGCTGGATGTTATTTGTAAGAGGCGACCGGATAAATTATGGTGAAATAACCAATCAATACAAAACCCCCACCATCACTACACTTCGTCCGAGGGGGCAAATATTTATTGGTGCTAAATCAATCACATCATCTGGTATAACGGTAGTGGGTAACCCTTATGCTTCAGCAGTAGATTATAATTCTATCACAAGGACTGGCGCTGGCTGGCCAGCCAACCCAACTTATTATGTGTGGGATCCATACCTTGGTGGTGCAACCGGGCAGGGTGCTTTTGTAACCCTTACCTGGAATGGCACCAACTTTACCCGTACATCGCCTTATGGAGCCGGCAGTATTGATAATAAGTACATTCCTTCCGGGGCTGCCATCATGGTTGATTTTCCTGCCGGTGGCGGTACTTTAACTTTCAATGAAACAGATAAAAATGCAGCCAACACCACCACTGCATTCCGTCCGGCACGCAATCAAATATTGACTGTTTTAAATACCGTGAATGCGGACAATACCACTTATGTTTCGGATGCAGCTTTGTCTTTGTTTGGTGAGTCATTTAAAAACAGGGTTGATGTAAATGACGCTGCAAAACTGGATAATTTTACAGAAAGTTTTGGTTTGATCAGGGATGGTAAAATCATGTCCATTGAAAGAATGAAACTGAAGGGCAAAGCGGATACCATTTTTTACAACATGAGAAAACTGCAGCGTAAAAATTACCAGCTTCAGTTTGTTTTTGACAGGGTGAATGTACCTGCTTCTACAACAGCCTTCCTGGAAGACCTTTACCTGAAAACTAAAATTCCGGTAAATATGCAGGATACCACCCGTATTAATTTTAGTGTTTCCATCAACGAAGAAGCGGCAGCCGACAGGTTCAGGCTGGTGTTCCGTCGTTCAGCTGTTTGCACCAGTATCAATGCGTTTGTGCTTAACCGTGATATCCCGGTTTCCTGGGAACTGGAAGATGAATTTAATATCAGCCGCTACGAAATTGAACGGTCGGCAGATGGCGAATTGTTTACAGTTGTCGGCAGTAAATTATCAAAAGGATACAGTGAAAAACCGGTGAGTTACAACTGGCTGGATGCAAGCCCGGCACCGGGACAATATTATTACCGCATCAAATGCATCAGCAATAATTGGGTGGTGGCTTACAGTGATGTAGCCAAAGTAACTATTTTGAAAAGCAGCCCTGAGCTGTATGTTTTTCCTAACCCGGTTACCGGCAATACCATTCAGTTGCAAATGACTGACCGGCCTGCAGGGCAATACCAGGTAAGGCTTATCAATGATGCCGGGCAAAAAATAATGGAGGTTGCTATTACCCATGCCGGAGGTACCGCCACTAAATTTATCAACATAGAAAAGACTGCCGGCAAAGCAGTATATAATATGGAAGTAACCGGGCCTGATAAAAAAACATCGGTTATTAAAGTGATGATGGATAACTGATGGCTGGAATAAATTATACCATTCATTAAAAATTGAAGCGCCAAAAACTGCCCATTTAAATGGCGCTAAGTTGTAAAGTAAACGTCGTTACAAATTATGGGGGTCAACCTATTTCAGGACGGGACACTTTACTCTCACTCTTAAATCGTAATACTGTCAGTCTCAACTTGGCGAAGACGGCATTGAATTTACTATCTCCATCGTTTGCACACTCACCGTACATACACGCTGTATCAAATCTATCACCTGCTCTTTATAATCAGCAAATTTGTAACTGTTGAATTTTTCTGCAATGGTTGGGTCGCCGGGCTTTTTTTCTTTGTACTGGTCAAGTATCCATTCTATAGCGCTGCGGTTGCCGAGTTTGTAGTTCCATGCTATGGCAGGTATGCCCGTTAGTTCGGTATGGCTGTCTATTTCAATGCGGCCTTCGGGTTTAAATGCTTTTAGTTTTGCTTTGGCAGCAGCATCGGTAAGTGTATCTTTTCTTTGCAAATTGTATAGGGCTGCTTTTTCATAATTAATATGTATATCCATCAACTGCCGGCCCCATTTTGCCCATTGCCAAAAGTTATCATTCAAAGGAATACGGGGGAACTCTCTTTTTAAATTAAGCTCATATTTTTTTCGGTAGGCAGGATGATGCAATACTGCATATACATAATGAAAGATGTTTTCTTTTGTTATTGTATTGTCCTTGTAATGTGTGGTAAATTGTTGCAAGCCCCAATCGGTGAGGTTGTTAAGTGTTTGTTCGCCTTCATGTAAGAACATAGGTATGCATTGCGTACTACCTCCTCCAACAAGTAAAGCACCTTGCTGAATAATCAAATTACTCACTAAAGGAATAAACTGATTGGACCCGCTGTTAATGGCTAAATATATATTTGGCTTACCTGTTTTAGTTATATTATCCCATTGGTATACCATCCCAATAAGATGTTTGTCAAAATATAAATATTCAGTGTAGTATGGTTTATATAAACTTTTTGAAATTTTATGACTTTCAAATTCTTTAGCTATGTTCCTTTCTTTATATTTTGTCAGTTCTCTATCCCATTTGATTTTATTCGATTCTGAATGAATTTTATCTTTTCTAGTTTTCTCATATACATCTATAAAGTAATTAACTTTTTTAGATAGATTCTTTTCATCAATATCATAAACCCATTCATCTCTTTGAGTAGCCACTCCTCTTGTAAACATTTTAAAAATTGCCGAACCAGATTTTCCCGATTTTGTTTCTTTATCAATTAACGGCAATAACAAATCCCAATTATTTTCTGAAAGATTAATCCAATTGTAATTCTTATCGGCATTAATTTTTTCAAAATCTATTGTTTCAATATTTGATTCACTTAACCAAACAAGTTTTTCTGCAGCCGTTTCCATCTCTGGCCTTCGTACATATTCAATTCTTACA
>JANMJU010000205.1:0-1571 GCA_031371545.1 Chitinophagaceae bacterium | reverse complement strand
CCCAAAGCAATCCCAGCTGTTCCAGCCCATTGGCGGCGTAGCTGCCCATTGATGAAATGGCTTTGCTATTCCCTGTGCCATACAACAAAGGGAGAAAAACATAAACCATATCAAACAAATTATTTTCATCAATGAGATTATGTTGTCTTTTATTTTTTTACCAACCAAATTTCTTTGCTCAACATCGTTGTGTCACTCACTTGTACTTTAATTATTTCATGGCGTCATTACCCCCGACAATTACAGCTTGCATTTATACCCATCACTGATCACCAATCACTTTTTCTTACCCCACACAGCAGTACCCACATTATTCAATCCAGTAAATATGATGCTGTTTGCTTTTTTATTTTCCCAATCCCTACCCTTCTGCACAAAAACTTTTTCAGTAGTTCCATTGCTCCAGTTCAATTGCAGCCATGGTGCTGCGTAGGTCCATGTATCAGCACCATTGCCATTCAATGTTCCGGCAGCATCAATCACCAAAGCAGTTGACAATTGAAAATCGGGTGAAGTTTGTTCATTGCCATAACCAGGAACAACATTGTAATTCAAAACAATTCTTTCCCAAATACCTGCAAGATCAGCCTGGCCAATCAATGAATCTTTTTCCCATGCATATCTTTCCGGTGACGAAACCGGCCAGCCATCAGGTGTCCAGAATAATTTGCGTACATGTAAATTCATAAAATAAGCATCTGATCCCGGTCTTGCCTGGTGTGCAATAAAATATTGTCCGTTGCCATCACTAAAAGTGGTTGAGTGTGCCGTGCCCTGGTAACCACTATGCCCATCAAATCTATAAGGCGCTACAATCATTGGCCCATGATCGACATTGGTATTGGCATCCACGCCATTAAAATCATAAAAAGGCCCATTCGGATTATCGCCTCTTGCCACCCGGATATTATATTTTGTACCCAGCCAGTCATAAGCTATAAACAAAAAATATTTGTGTAACGCAGCATTGTAAATAAGATCAGAGCCTTCAATATTTCCATTGTAACGGCCACCGGTAAAACCACGGTTGGCAATCCTTGTACCTTTATCGCCAGAAGTAAATGCAAGCCCTGTTGTGGGATTTAATTTCAATGAATAAATTCCATCCCATGCAGAACCATAGGTCATCCATTGTTCGCCTGCGGTAGTAACAACAACGGATGGGTCAATTGCATTGGTTTGTATGCTGGCATCATTGCTTGAAGTAACAACTCTTCCTCTTTCAGTCCATGGCCCCTGGGGATTTGTGGCAGTAGCCATTCCTATTACACTCAGCCTCGGCAATGAGCAGGTCAAAGAATAATATAAGCGAAATTCAGTACCTACTTTCACTATACAGGGTGCCCACAATGAATTAAATGGTGTGCCTCCACCTGAAGTAATGAATTCAGAACCCAGTGCAGGCAGGCTGTTGAAAACCCAACCTACATATTTCCACTCTACTAAATCTTTCGACTTTCTTATTTGTATGCCCGGCCTAACATCGATACCATAACCAACGTCTGTGTTGTAGCAATAATAATAATCTCCGTCTTTTATAATTGCCGGGTCATGCACATTGTGTGAACCCC
>JANMJU010000179.1:0-3580 GCA_031371545.1 Chitinophagaceae bacterium | reverse complement strand
CCCAACATCAAACCTCAAACTTTGAACTTCAAACCATCAGCTCCCAACATCAAACCTCAAACTTTGAACTTCAAACCATCAGCTCCCAACTTTAAACTTTCAACCTCCCCTACTTCCCTCTTCCATATCCAAACCAATCATTAAAGTTGGCGAACAGCATCAGGCCTAATAATAATACCATGCCTACAATCTGTGCATACTCTAAGAATTTTTCACTTGGTTTTCTGCCGGTGATCATTTCTACTAAAGTAAAAACTACATGGCCACCATCCAAAGCTGGTATGGGCAGCAGGTTCATAAATGCTAAAATGATTGATAAAAAACCAGTAAGGCGCCAGAAGATTTCCCATTCGCCCCACTGTGTAGGAAAAATGGATCCAATTGCTTTAAAACCACCAAGTCCTTTGTAGGCACCGGTTTTAGGATTCAGAATTAATTTAAACTGGTTGATGTAGAAAGTTAATTTATCCATCGCCATTGATATGCCAGCTGGTATTGCTTCAAAGAAACCATATTTTTTTGTTTGCAGTTTAAATACAGCAAGACTGTCATATTGCTCAAGCGATAAAATTGGAATTCCTATTTTACCATCTTCATTTACAGAGGCAGTTAAATCCATCATACTTCCTTTTCTGTCAATATGCAATATTACTTTTTGATTTTTCTTTGTTGGCAGGTAAGTTGAAATATCATCATAAAAATTCACCGGCACAGAATCTACAGCCGTAATTTTATCCATAAACTGCAGCCCCGCTTTCTTTCCATTAGAACTATCCTTTGCATCATATTCACCCACCAGTGCCGGTAACCGCTGCATCAGTAAACTCCCGGTTTTCTTTTTACTCTCTACCAGTTGCTCAATAAAATTTTCATCCATTGCTATTGCCACTGGTTGCCCATTTCTTTCTACCTGTACTTTTTTACTTAATAACAATTCAGCCTGTATCTCATCAAAATAAGTAACCGCTTTGTCATCTATCACCATTATTTTATCCCCGTTTTTAAACCCTGCTTTTAACAACACACTATCCTGTACCCATATCCCATTTTTTACAGATGAGTTAGGCACTTTCGTTTCGCCCCAAACAAACAACACCATTGCATAAATAACAAATGCCAGCAGCACATTTACAATGATACCACCCAGCATAATAATCAGCCTTTGCCAGGCTGGTTTGCTCCTGAATTCATAAGGCTGTGGCGGCAGCTTCAAGGCTTCTTTGTCCATGCTCTCATCAATCATACCGGCAATTTTTACATAGCCGCCCAGGGGCAGCCAGCCAATACCATACTCAGTTTCACCCACTTTCTTTTTTACTAAAGAAAACCAGGGATTAAAGAATAAGTAAAATTTTTCTACCCGGCAGCCAAACCATTTGGCTGTGATGTAATGCCCAAATTCATGCAGTACCACCAGTATCGATAAAGAAAGAATGAGATAAAAAACCTGCATCCATACATTGCTCCAATTGATTGCTAATAAGATCATATTTACCCCAATCCCCTAAAGGGGAATTTTTAATTATAAAATAGTGTGTATGAAAAATGAACTCTTGCATTGCACCCCTGTAGGGGATGGGGTTACATTTTTATCAACGAAGCCGCAAAACTACGGGCTTCACCATCGGTTTCAAAATATTCTTCCAGCGTTGGTTTTTCAATAAAGCCGGTATGCTGCATGGTTTTTTCCACCACGGCAGTAATGTCTAAAAAGCCAATACGGTTGCGGAGAAAGGCCCACACGGCAATTTCGTTGGCCGCATTTAAAATGCAGGGCATGTTACCAGCTTTGTACAAAGCCTCTGTTGCCAACGCTAAATTTCTGAATGTCTTAACATCTGGTTCTTCAAAACCAAGGTTGGGATATTTTTTAAAATCAAGCCGTGGAAAATTATTTTTAATCCTTTGGGGAAATGACATTGCGTATTGAATAGGCAGCTTCATGTCGGGCAATCCCATTTGTGCTTTCATACTGCCATCTTCAAACTGTACTATGCTGTGAACAACACTTTGCGGATGCACCACCACCTGTATCTGATCGGGCTGCAGGTTGAACAGCCATTTGGCCTCAATCATCTCCAGCCCTTTATTCATAAGGGTTGCAGAGTCTATCGAAATTTTTGCACCCATGTTCCAGTTAGGATGCTGCAGTGCATGATCTCTTTTTACATTCACCAAAAAATTTGGCTTCTTACCCAAAAATGGGCCACCGCTTGCCGTTAGTATGATCTTTTCTATCTTATTTCTGCCCTCTCCCACCAGGCATTGAAAAATAGCAGAGTGTTCACTGTCCACCGGAATGACCGGCGCCCTTTTTTCGTATGCTTTCTTCATCACAATATCACCTGCCACCACCAGCGTTTCTTTATTGGCAAGCCCCACCGCTTTGCCTTTGCCCACCGCTTTTAAAGTTGGTTTAAGACCGGCAAAACCCACAATGCCCGCCAGCATCATGTCGTAGCTGTCAAAGTCAGCAGTTTCTTCCAGTGCTGCTTCTCCGGCAAAAACTTTGGTATCTGTTTGTGCCAATGCATCTTTTACCTTTTGATGTAAAGTTTCATCACCAATCACCACAGCATTGGGCTTAAACTCCAGTGCCTGTTTTATCAATAGATCTGCGTTGGTTTGTGCAGTTAATATTTCGGCTTCAAATAAACCGGGATTGGCACGGATTACTTCTAATGCCTGCGTTCCAATAGAGCCGGTAGAACCAAATATTGCTATGCGTTTTTTTTGAATGGCATCTGCCATAGGAAATTATTTTTGCCACAAAAGTAAAGAGCCGGCATTAATATTTTTTGAGCCCGGCAATATTTCTTTGTTCAACTTCATTGGCGTCGCACTCTTGTACAACATTACTTTATGCAGCTATTCCACCGCCAGTTCCCTGTTGATTCGCCGGTATTAAAATGATTGAAACCCCAACAAAAAATACAGCCAATAAAATTATACTTACCCAATACTTTTGTGAGGTTGTAATATAATGAGTGGGCAATTTACTGTAATAATTGCTGCAAAGCATTATTGATTTTGCTAAAATTAAACCGCTCCAAAATAGTATCCATATTGCGGCTCACCTGCTCATTGCATAGATTTCCAATAGAACCTTCGTGGGTATGATTGACAGCAGTGTTGTATTTAAAATTTCCCTGCTCTATTTCGGCACCAATTTTTTTATACGCATCCCGGAAAGGAATACCCTGCAGCACCAGCTTATTTACTTCCTCCACACTAAACAGGAATTTGTATTTTTCATCTTCCAGAATATTTTCTTTTACCTGCATGTTGGTCAGCATCAGTCCGGCCATTTGCAGGCAGGCATGTAAATTTTCAAATGCAGGAATAAGATGTTCTTTCAGCAACTGCAGATCTCTGTGATAGCCTGATGGCAGGTTGGTTGTCATCAACATAATCTCATTCGGCAGTGCCTGTATGCGGTTGCAATGAGAGCGTATCAATTCAAATACATCCGGGTTTTTTTTATGCGGCATTATGCTGCTGCCCGTGGTTAATTCATCGGGAAAAGAAATAAAAGCAAAATTTTGGTTGATGTACAAACAGGCATCCATCGCCAATTTGG
>JANMJU010000168.1:0-7092 GCA_031371545.1 Chitinophagaceae bacterium | reverse complement strand
TTTAACCGCCATTTAGCCATGCAGGAATTGAAAATGACTGAAAGAATAAGAAAGAAAACTATTTTTTTTAGAAATAATTTTATTCGGCAAGAATAGCAGGAATATGCTTTCATGGTAAATAATTTTATTCCTCCCTTCTCTTTTCCGAATCTGTTTCAGGAATTGATTCGTTGATATTAATAACTTTTATAAATGTTGAAAAAGGAAGAAGAGGTATATTAAAGACAGCTCAGTAATAAAGTAATTGACATTTTTTCCTGTCACAATACTATATGTTTTACTGATTAAAAAACAGGGTGTTTTAACGGTATTTTAGAGGGGTGTTTTACGCAATTGAATGTAATGGTTTACACTACATGCTGTAGTACAATGCAATAAATATAGTTACAACTATAGCTTGGAATGAGTAAGAAAAGAGAGAGTTTTGTGTTTAGCGAATTGCTTAAAAAGCCATGCAGAATAACATAAAAATAAAAGCTGTTAATTTTAATTGCCCGGCGCTTTCAGAAATAGGATTACTCTATCAATTTATTCCGCATACCATACATGATAAGCCCACCAATGGTTTTAGCGTTTACTTTCATCTTCATATTCTGGCGGATAGTTTCTATAGTTCGGGGGCTGAGGAAGATTGTTTTGGAAATTTCTTCGGTAGTTTTGTCTTCGGCCAGCAGTTTTAAAATTTTTATTTCCTTTTCGTTGAAGTGAACCACGGGAGTATTGCCATAATGCTGCCGCACATTTTTCTTTTGCATCAGCTTTCCCATTACTGCCCGGTTTACCAGATCATTGAAATAAAAGTCATCATTCATGCAGGTGAGGATTGCATTGTATATTTCTTCCGGATCAGTGGTTTTGGTGAGATAAGCGTTAGCACCCATTTCCATCATCTTGCTGATCATCTGTTGGTCGTCGTACATGGTAAGTACAATGATTTTTACATCCTCATATTCTTTTCTCAACATTTCAATAGCATTGATACCATCAATTTCCGGCATCCGTATATCCATCAGCAACACATCTGGTTTTTTGATGGTCATCTTGTGCATCAGGTCTTTGCCATCTTCGGCTTCCCAAAGCATTTTGAGGTTCGCTTTACCAGAAAGTGCCATTTTGATGCCGTCCCTGAAAATTTTGTGATCGTCTGCAATGGCTATTTTAATCAATTCGTCCGGAGTACTAGGCATACCTGTTTGTGGTTGTTTTGGCATTTATTTCTTGCGGTTAAAATTAATTATTAATGATCAGTAAAAAACAAATGTTTTAAACTAAAATTTTAAAAGGACTGCTTTATCATATTTTCTTTTCGTGTTCTTTAATGACACTACATCAGTAAAACGCAAAAAAGAATATGTTATTGCGTATAAACACTAAGTACCTTTTCTTTTGTCGGCGATGGTTTATACCTATAAAAGTGTAAATACAACAGCAGAAAAAAAGGGTGTTAGTGCTTATATTTTACCAGTTGAGCCCATCTATCTTTGTGCTGTTGATTGACATAGGAGCCACATACTTGATAGTTTCGTAAACGCATTGTATCTAATTCCTTTAAAAAGCTGTAGCATCCAATATCTGTTGTACAACCATGTTTTTTGCCCGTGTTATTAATGTCAATCAACATTTTTTCCCTCTCCGTTTTAAATCCAGTTTTTCATTTCCCGGCTTGCTGTCTGCCCAGCATGTATCAGCCAATATTTTTGCCAACACCACATTATACACATCTGCTGTATAACTTTTTTTCTCAAAAAAAACACTTAAGTATTATTACGTTCGTAAAGATACCTGCAAAGTAAATAGTAATTTTACTATTTTTACTTGGTATTTTTACTTTTTTTTTAAAGTGTATTTACTTGTATTTTTTACTAAAACCATTGCCAGTACTGGATTTTAGAAAAATTTGGTCTCTTTTTGAATTTAAGCCCTGTTGTACAGGTTTTGATTTCCACTGAAGTTTACCATACGAAATTATCAAGTAAACCTCTAAATTCTTACAAAATGCATTGGAACATCTAAGATTAAAAAAGTCTTGAACGATCTAAATTTTGATTATAATCTGTTGTTGTTTATATTTGAAACAAAACTACAGCTATTATAAATATTTTAGAATATATCGTTTACGCTTCTGAGTTTTTACCTTGGGTTCTCTGTCTTCTTTTCTATAAAAGTATCAAGACAAAGGATTTCAAGGTCTTTTTTTTATACCTATGTTCTCTTTCATTTTTTTTACTTCTGCTATTATTTTTAAACAACGTTGAAAAGCAATCTCAAATTGGTTTATTAATCCCGAGGTTTTATCCAATATTAGAATCTGTATTACTAAGTGGGTTTTATTTTTTAATATTAAAAAATAAAAATAAAAAAACTGTACTTCCTACAGCAACAATCCTCTTATGTATCTCTTTTTTAGTAGACTTCGTAACCAATAAACAAAAGCCTTCTTTTCTTCCCTTGGCCATTGAGGGTTTTCTTTACATCGTAATTATTTTGTATTATTTCTTTGAGCAGGTAAAGTATATTTCTGACACCCCCATTTATTCAATTGCAAATTTCTGGCTATCAATAGCATTTCTTATCAATTTTTCCGGCACTTTTTTTCTTTACTTATTTTCTATTTCAATGAGCAAAGACCCTGCATTCAGAGATCAGTATCATCTTATTTATGGATGTTTTACAATTATCAAAAATGCTTTATTATGTATAGGTATTCTTGTAAATAAAAATTTAAAAGTTGTAGTTGAAGGAAACACTGCAGCCCCGTATCTGGATTTAGGCAACTTTAACCCATTACCAAATAAACCTAACCTTTAACTGCAAATGATATTTTTACAAGTCGCCACTGGCACATCTCCGGGGTCCAATTACATTATGCTTTTGGGTACTTTGGGTATGGTAAGCCTTACCCTGGGTATTGTATTTTTTGTTATTTTTCATCAGCGGAAAGTTACCCGGTTCAACCTGGAACTTAAAAAATTAGAAGATGATAAGCAACAGATACTGCTGAATGCATCTATCAAATTCCAGGAGGAAGAAAGGAACCGCATTGCCGCCGACCTGCATGATGATGTAGGTCCTTTGCTGGCCACTGCCAGGCTTTACCTCAACGAAAATTTAATTAACCAGGAGCCCGCCGCTCAATTACAATCCATCTACAGTGCCAAACAAATTATTGATGATGCCATACAGCTGATCCGCAATATCAGCCACAGCATGATGCCCCCCACCCTCAAAAATTTTGGACTGGAAAGCGCCATGAGTGATTTGTTTCAAAAAATAAACGGCAGCGGCACACTCAATGCCAGTGTACGTTTTCACGACTACCGCAACCGGCTAAAAATGGAGCAGGAGTTATTGATCTTCCGGGTGGTGCAGGAACTGATCAATAACATTATCAAACACAGCAATGCCGGGTTTATTCACCTTACACAAAATGCCACTGCCACCCACAGTTATTTCCGGCTGCACCATGATGGGCATGGAATTATCCAGACAGAATTTGAAAGGCTTAACCATGTGTCAACCGGCCTGGGATTAAAAAATATTGCCAGCCGCATTAAAGTGCTGGATGGCAGAATCCTTTTTGAAATAGACCCCAGTCATACTTATTACAAGGTTACTTTAGAAATACCCAAAGATTCAACATATTAAGCAACACATTATTTATCTTAGTGCAGCCAAGGCAAATTCAATAAAAAATCAATGTTGAATTGTATGCTGATAACCTGCTCCTTTAAACCACTTCTTTTTCATTAAATTTGTTTACCCTGTTTTTTATGGAACAAATAAAAGTAGCAATAGCAGACGATCACCAAATTTTCAGGAAAGGCGTAATCCTTTCTATGAGAGCGTACACCAATATTAAATTTATAATGGAGGCAGATAACGGCGAAGACCTGCTGAGACAGATAAAAGCAAACGAACCAGATGTGGTACTCTGCGATTTAAAAATGCCCATTAAAGACGGTATAGACACCACCAAACAAATTACCCGGGACTTTCCCAAAATAAGGGTGATTATATTAACCATGTATGAAGATGAAAGATTTGTAGGCCACCTGATGGATTGTGGGGCGGCAGGATATTTATTAAAAAGTACCGAACCTGCAGAAATAAAAAGAGCAGTAATAGATGTAATGCGTACGGGTTTTTACCTGAACCCTTTTGTAAATAAAGTGCTGATAAAAAAGAATTACAGCAAGCAAAAATTTAACCCTTCCCTGTCCACAGAAATTGTTATCAGCGAAAGAGAAAAAGAAGTACTTACCCTTGTATGTATGGAATATACCGCAGCAGAAATTGCACAAAAAATGGACATCAGTTCCAGAACTGTAGAAGCTATTAAAGACAGGATGATGGAAAGGTTTGGTGTAAAAAATTCTGTAGGCCTGGTATTTTATGCGATGAAAAATCAGTTGATTGAATAAATCATTTCCTGCTCCAAAAAAATGTACAGCAAGTATCAGAATTTACTGTTCAATTAGTTCTATCATTCCCATATTTCTTGTTATTACAAAAACACAACGTTTGCCCCCAAACGCTTCTGAGTGAAAAGCTGGTAATGCATGAGCACCTTTTTCTACAAAGCAAGCAAGGGTATTATCAAACGCTCCTGCTGCGGCAAGATAGCCTGTGTGGTATATCGTAATTCCTTTGCTGATCATCTTTTGCAGCACTAAGTTGTCTTGCGAAGGCTCCACCAATTCTGTAAGCGTCCTTGTTGCTGACTGTTGTACAAAAGTGATATTCACTTTTTGTGAACTGATTTTTATTGTATCAAAAACCTTGTAAGGCTTGCCAAGCAGCAACTCATTTTCTGCCAGCCAGGCGGCTGTATCATTAGTTAAAAAACCGTAGTGATGTAAAGAGAGTTGTTTCATAGCGGCAGGCATTCATTAAAATAATCCAAACAATTGCGAATCTATTTTGGTAATGATCTGTCCCAGGTGTTCTTCATTTTCTGCAAATTTATTACTGTCGGCATTGATAATGAGCAATGGCCCTTCTTTATAATTTTCAATAAAATTATTATAGTAATCATTTAATTTTTTTAGGTAATCCAGCCGGATATTTTCTTCATACTCCCTCCCCCGCTTTTGAATTTGAGCAACAAGAGTAGGTACCGATGCTTTCAAATAAATCAGCAGGTCTGGCGGCTGAACCATTGATTTTAATGTTTCAAAAAATTTATAATAATTATCAAAATCCCTTTTGCCCATCAGCCCCATGTCATGCAGGTTGGGAGCAAAGATATTGGCATCTTCATAAATCGTTCTGTCCTGTATCACTGTTTCGGTGCCACGTTGAATTTCAAGCAACTGGTTAAGTCGGCTGTTTAAAAAAAATATCTGCAGATTAAAACTCCACCTCGGCATGTCTTCATAAAAATCATTTAGGTAAGGGTTGTGATCCACATCTTCAAACTGGGGTATCCATTTGTAATGCTTACTCAACATTTCGGTTAAAGTAGTTTTGCCGGCACCTATATTTCCTGCAACTGCAATGTGTTTTGGTTTTTTACTTTTTGCCATACCCTGTTCCGCAAAGGCGGAGTTATTTAAAAGATTAAAGAAAATAAAGAAGATTTTATTTTAAAGATTGAAAATATGCAATCTTTAATACTCTGCAAATAATAATACTCCAAACACCCTTTTAGGGGATGGTGGTTAATAATTTAACCCCATTGCCTCTCTTACCAATTGCAGGGTGGCTTTTGCACTTACACCAGCTTTTGCTGCACCTTTTTTCATTACTTCTTTCAGGTATTGCTCATCATTCATAATGGCATTTACTTTACTTCGGATAGGTGAAATAAAATTTACCATATCCTCTGCCAGCTGCTTTTTCATATCGCCATAGCGGATATTGCAATTGTTATAATCCTGTTCAAATTTTTCAATCACTTCTTTACTGCTCACCAATTTCATCAACCCAAAAATATTTTCAATGTAGTCGGGCTTTGCCGAATTGGATTCTGTCGGGCCGCTGTCTGTTTTGGTTTTCATCACTTTCTTCCTGATGGTATCATCTTCATCTGCCAGGTACAAAGTAGACATCTGGTTTTCACTTTTACTCATCTTACCGGTACCATCAAGGCTCGGTACTTTTACCAGCTCTTCATTGTAATTAAATGCAACCGGTTCTGGAAATACTTCGCCATAGCGGTGATTGAAACGGTTTACAAAATTTCTTGCCATTTCCAAATGCTGCTCCTGGTCTTTTCCCACCGGCACATGGGTGGCCCGGTGAATGATGATGTCTGCTGTTTGCAGCACCGGGTAAGTAAGCAATCCGGCATTAATATTTTCCGGGTTCTGCCTTGCTTTATCTTTAAAAGTTACTGTTTTTTCCAGCTCGCCTTTGTAAGCCAGCATGTTTAAGTAAAGGTATAATTCAGCAGTTTCGTACACCTGGCTTTGGCAATACAAAGCCACTTTATCGGGATCCAGTCCGCAGGCAATATTTTCTGCCAACACCCGGTGTACATTAGCTTTCAGCTCTTTGGTATCAGGATGTGTGGTAAGCGAATGAAGATCGGCCACCATAAAATAACATTCAAAATCATCCTGCATTTTTACATAGTTCCTGATGGCGCCAAAATAATTTCCCAAGTGCAAAAAACCCGTGGGCCGGATGCCGCTCATTACTATCTCTTTCTTACTGCTCATAAGCTGGCGAAGATAATAAACTGTTTTCAGTTTGCAGTTTACGGTTTTCATTTTATGGTTGAAAGCCTTGGGTATAATATGCTGATAGCCATTTATACCTTTAATGTTTTCATCTACAGCTAAAGCTTTATTTTTGTTTGATGGAAGTAAACAATGAAATGGTGGATAAACTGGCCAACCTGGCAAGGCTGCAATTTAATGATGCAGAAAAAATAGCAATCAAAGCCGACCTGCAGCGCATGATTCAATTTGTAGAAAAACTGAATGAAGTAGATACCACTGGCGTGGAGCCCTTGCTGCACATGAGTGACGGCATCAATGTACTGAGAGAAGATGAAGTGAAAGGAAGTATTGAAAGAACGGAAGGATTGAAGAATGCCCCTTTGCAGGATGGTGAATTTTTTAAAGTACCGAAGGTGATAAAGAAATG
>JANMJU010000137.1:0-22097 GCA_031371545.1 Chitinophagaceae bacterium | reverse complement strand
TACTTTGTTGGCTTCAAATCCACGGATGATGGGGCTTCCACCACCCAGCTGGCTTTTTTGCAACAGTACATTACCGGTATGTGTCAGCAATTCTGCAGAAGTTTGCTGGTTGTAAAAAGCTATTTTTTTTGCATTCACAGTGAGCACCTGTTGCGCCACATATTTTTTATGTTCTGCAAACCGGGTAGCAGAAATGGTGATTTCATTTAAATTAATTTCTTCCAGGCTGCTATCCCGGACAGGGACATTTTTTTGTTGTGCATTTGTACATACAGCAATGCAAAGCAATGCCAAAAGCAGTTGTATATTTTTCATGAAAATGTAAGTTTGGTATGATTAAATTAGTAAGTCACCCTTTGGCAGTAAGGGTAAATAAAAGAGAATGGAAAATCAAAGAAGTCGTGGGGGAGGAGCTGTAATTCCGCTGGATAAATTGCAGATTGAATCCTGGTAATTTTTCCAGGATTGTTTTGTGGTAATGAAAAAGGCAGTGTGGAAATTTATTTCAGTTGGGTGCTGACAGGCGATAAAGAATAATAGCACCAGGGAATGATTTGTTGCAGCAGCATTGTGGTCGTTATTATTATATGCCTGTAATTTTTTTTTGAGTTGCTTTTCTTCAGTATCAAATAATCCAGTCACCGTAATCTTGTTTCCATTACGGCTAAATTTTTTTATATCAAAAGGTTCGCCGTTTATCAATATTTCTTTATCCGATTTTAACCATATTACTGCAGCGGCATCCAGTGTGAGTGTTTGTAAATTTTCCTGCTCCATTTTTTCCTCCATCTGCTGTTCAATGATGATTTTTTCTATCATAGTATAAACTGCAAAAAACAGTGGCATGGTTACCAGAAAAAGTAAAAAAGATATGATGGCGTTTTTTTTATGCATCTGTTTTCTTTCCGGGGCTTCGGAAAAAATATTTTCTCAAATGTAAATACATTTCAACAAAAGGCAATTCAATTATTGTTTCCGTTTAAATATTGACAACCTTGTAATGTATAAATAAATAAGCCGGTCAGCGAAGGGCTAACCGGCTTTATATATTCATTAGGGATGTAAAATTATTTACTGTTTATCAGTAAAGTTTGAACCTGCTTTTCTTTGTTGGTATCAATAATCTCCAGTTGATATGCACCTCTGCTGATAAGCGTTGGCAGGTTGATGAGATGATTGCTGTTACCGCCTGCATGTTCAATCATTTTTGAAAATACTGCTTGGCCTGCAGCACTTAATAATCGAATTGTATACCAGCCTTTTGCTTTATTGGAAAACTGCAGGTTGATGATACTGCCTTCAACAGGATTGGGTGAAATGGTAATGGATGTTTTTACATTGCCCATCATCACTTTTACTATGCTGCTGTATTTTATTTCGCCATTAACAGCAATGCTTTTTATTCTGTAAAAAACTGTTCCGGTGAAGGTGGTTGCATCCAGCCAATTGTAAGTAAGATCATTGTTAGTGTTGCCCTGTGCGGTTACTGTTCCGGCAGTTATAAAACTTCTTCCATTCGTGGAGCGTTCCACTTCATAATGTTGTATGCCCCTTTCGCCTGCTACTTTCCATTCTACTCTTATATCACTGTTTTGTTTTGTTGCAGCTATGCTGATGAAACTTACCGGCAGTGGGCCGGATTGTGTAAATACAATCTTGAACCTGTTGGCAGCAGCTGAAGCGGCGTTGGCATCAACAGTAAAGTTTACAATTGCAGTGCCTGCAAGGTCAAGTGTTCTATTCGTTTTTAAGTAAGCATCCTCAAGTACAGCAATTAACCCGGCTATGTTTATGTTAGTTCCAATAAATTCAAGCCTGTACGATTGTTGCTGCAGGTTCCACATCCTGAACTGTATGCTGTCACTGCTGTTCACAGGTTGCCTTCCTTCAATGGCCATAATTTTGGCAGCTCTTTCAATGGCGAAGTTTTCACCGGGATTGCTAAGTTTAAGTGCATCATCTCCATCAAACGCATTTGAATATGCGGCATCAAATACCACGGCATTGGCATCTTTCATTACAGAGCCATCTGCATTCAGCAGCCTGCTGTCTAATTTTATTATTGAAGCAGGAGAGGCCGGACGCAAACCAAGCCCATTACTGCCTGCTCTTTTACTACTTTCTTTAAGTGTAAGCGTACCGCTGCTATTGTCTGTTTGTACAAAAAATGCCTGACCGCTTTCTACTAACGTATTGGGCTGCCCCAGCACATAGCTGCCGCCACTGATTAAACAATTAAAACTGTTGGTACTGTTAAAAGTTTGGTATACGCCAAGGCTGGTACCATTTTGTTTTTTTGAATCCCAGATATAAAATAAGTTGCTTACACCTCCTGTACGGGTAAGGCCTGTAAAGTCTATTGCAGAAGCATACAGGTTGGGTATTAATGTGAAACCATTGGCACCGGCATTGATTACCTGGTCGCCAGTGTACACATTTCCACGGGTACGCAGGGTAGTGGCCGAGGAGTTATCAATTGCCCCTGTTACGCCTTTGCTTCTTTCCCCACGTACGTACAGGAAGTATGCGTTTTTATCATCAATGGCATTGTTAGTATTGCTTACGCCGCTCCAGCCTGCACCATTCCAGTATAGCATGGCTGGTTTCTGAGTTAAATTGTCAAAACCTGCTGCCTGTACAGTAGCTAAAGTTCCGGTGCCGGTTATCTGTGTGCCATAGTTTGGTAAATTATTATCCAATGGATTTGGATTGGCATCACCTTCTTGCCATGCCTGCCTGATGGTTTGGCCTGCGAAATGAGTTGGAACTGATAATAACCTCCAGGAACGGAAACCATTGTTGGGAATGTAGCGCTCCACTGTAACTGAGCCCAAAATATAATTGCCTTCATTACTGCCTTGTAATATGCTGGCTGTTTTGATTGCAGTACTACGGAGCACAAGGTCGCCGCTATAAGTATATAAACTTCCCTTAGTTGGTACAATGCTGTTGGTGATAATTAATTTATTCAGCAATTGCATTACACCGAAATTGTCAGTAGTGTGATTGTATGTAAGGTTAGCCAGTGTATTGCTTGTACCATCGTTTGACTGATCCATTATGATAGAACCACTGCCGGCGTTTTCGTACACAAGGCTTGAAGTGGGTGAGCCTTTAAATGCTGCACCATATGAGTAGCCACTCATTGAAAGTGCATGCCCATTCAAATCAACTATGACACCATAAACAGGGGCATAGAGTTTATATACTGCCGCATCTGCTGTAAGCTGTGGCTGATTGGTAACAAGTGGCACATTAACTATTGTGATACCTGTTGGCACCTGGTTACAATCCCAGTTGGCAGGGTCTTGCCAGTTGCTGGATACAGAACCATTCCAGTCGCAATTGTTTGGCAGCACATCAATCAATCCATCGCAGTTATCATCAATACCATTGGTAAGATTTTCTGCAACGCCGGGGTTAATGGCTGCATTGTTATCATCGCAATCAGCACCATTTCCGGTGTTCAAAATATAATTTGGAGGTAACGTATAAGAGCCGCCACTGCAATTAACCTGCTGGTAAACATTGAAATCTGGATAGCCATCACCATCCCTGTCAATGTAGGCGTAGGTTGGCGATACATTATCATCCACAATACCATTGCAATCATTGTCTAAGCCATCGCAAAGTTCGGGTGCGCCGGGATGAACATTGTAATTGTTATCATTGCAATCGGTGCTATCAAGTACATAGTTGTGGTATAAGCCATCATTAAAGTCATAGTAATAGCCGGGTGCAAAGAAGTCTGTTCTTGATACAGCCTGACCGCCGTAGCTGTCACCATCATTATCAAGAAACAGTTTTCTTGTATCAATTAATCCGTCACAGTTATCATCAATACCATTGCCATCTATTTCTTCTGCGCCGGGGTGTACCGCAGCGTTAGCATCATCACAATCTGTATGGTTGGTTACATAACCGGGATTGCTGGCATCACAGTTTTGTATGCTGTTGGCTGCATCGCCATAACCATCCCCATCTGTATCGGCATAGTATGTTATTGGCTGGTCGTCTGCAGTGCCATTGCAATCTTCATCAATACCATTGTTGCAAATGTCAATTGCTCCGGGGTGTATGCCGGCGTTATTATCATCACAGTCCGAGTTGTCTAAAACATATCCCGTATGGTCTGCACCGCAGATGTATTGGCTGCTGTTTGTGTTGCCATAACCATCGCCATCTGCATCGGCATAATATACTGTACCGCCTAATATGGTATTGTCGTTATCATCGCAATCCTGCTGATAGGTTTGTGGATTGTAATAATACCAATGCGGAGGCAATACAGCACCAAAGCAACCATTCTGCAAATTGGCTTGATAAAAACCATCGGCATCATTGTCAATCATAAATGTGCCGCCCTGGAATAATGTATTGTCATCATCATTGCAATCGTATCCAAGCGAAGTGGTGGTATTATATCCCGGCGGATAAGTAAATGTGGCTCCAAAGCAACCTTGTGCAAAACCAGTGGTGTAACCATCGCCATCATTATCTGTATAAAAGTTTACAGTTTGCCAAACTGTATTATCATTGTCATCGCAATCATTACCGAGTGTGGTGCTTGAATAACCAGAAGGCAGCGTGTTGCCATAACAGATATAATCTGCACTTCCATGATAACCATCACCATCAGCATCATGATAGAGCAAAGCCTGCTGCCAAACAGTTGGGTCATTGTCGTTGCAATCGCCGTAAGTTAAACTATAGCCAATGGGTGGAGTGTTGGCATCTGCTGCACATACAAAGCCTGTTGTAAAAGTGCCATACCCATCATGGTCTGAATCTATATAAAAAGTAAACTGCTGTTGTAGTGTGACTGTAATGCCATTGCTGGTAGCAGAAGCTACAGTAGTGCAACCATCAGTGTTTGTAAGTATGCAGGTTACTATATCGCCATTAGTAAAGGCACTGTAATTAAGTACTGGCGAATTGCCGCCAATATTTGTGTTGCCATTTAATCTCCATTGATATGTTGGACTGCCGCCGCCATTAACTGGTGTGGCGGTAAACGTTAGTTGATTGCCGGAGCAAACAGGAATACTGCCATTTGTGAGTGCAATGGTTACTGATGGAGTAACAGGGGAAGTTACTGACATTGTAATGCTGTTGCTTATGGCACTGTCTGGTGATACACAATGGCCATTGTTATTAAGCCTGCAGGTGATTATATCGCCATTAGCCAACGAAGCACCTGTGTAAGTGTTGCTGTTAGTGCCAACATGTGCACCGTTTTTTCTCCATTGATAAACAGGGTTGGTGCCGCCGTTGGTTGGAGTGGCCGTAAATGTAACCGATGTGCCTGAACATATATTGCCTGTTGGGGATGCCACAATATTTACAGATGGTGTTACAAAGCTGGTGCAGGGCGCTGTTAGGATACGGGCAATATTATTTCGAGGTGTGCCATCATAACTTGTGAACACACCACCTATAATAATTTTACCATCGCTTTGGGACGAAATTGAATACACCACACCAAAACTATTATTATTATCCAGCCCTGTGCCTGCATTGAAAGTAGCATCCAAACTACCATCTGTATTTAAGCGGTCTATTCCTTTTACAGTTATATTAGAGTTTATATCAAAAATACCTGTACCGCCCTGGCCGCCAACAAGAATTTTTCCATCGGGCTGAAGCAGGAGTGTATAAGAGCCTTGCTGTAGATCCGTTGCTGAGAAACTGGCATCTAAGCTACCGTCAGTGTTGTGGCGTATTGGCCCTGGGCCACCCGGACCTACTTCAATAATTTTCCCATCGGCCTGCAATGCCAGGCAGGTGATGCCATAAAAGAAATAACCCGTTGTACTGTTTGCATTAAAATTATCATCCATGCTGCCATCTGCATTATGCCTTTTTAAAATTTGTGCCCCAGTAAGAATTTTTCCGTCTGGCTGAACAACAATTGAATGGCCAGAATAAGTATCAGATGTATTATTTGGTACAAATCCTGCATCCAGGCTGCCATCACTATTCATTCGGTATAATGTGCCATTGTCCAAGCTTGCCAGTATTTTTCCGTCTGTTTGCATAGCAAGTGCCCAGGTATTCAAATGCGGTATTGCCGGGGCAAAACTATTATCAATACTTCCATCTGTATTAATCCTTACACATATATCCCCACCGGCAATGATTTTTCCATCAGCCTGAATGGCTAATGCCCTTA
Organism: Chitinophagaceae bacterium; assembly: GCA_031371545.1. Lineage (GTDB taxonomy): Bacteria > Bacteroidota > Bacteroidia > Chitinophagales > Chitinophagaceae > Ferruginibacter. The sequence goes on along the minus strand of JANMJU010000137.1, from coordinate 15,925 downwards.
CGCCAACCGTATTGTCAAACGTGACAATAGCGCCGGGATTAAAACTTTCATCTAAGCTGCCATCTGTATTAATTCTTGCAATGTGGTTTCTTGCAATGCCATTATAAGCTGTAAAGCTTCCGCCAATTATAATTTTGCCATCTGTTTGAATAGCGCTTACACCAACTGGATAGTAGAGGCCGCCGGTTGGGCCTGTTGCAGTTTGCACGTCCAAACTGCCATTGCTGTTCAGGCGTTTTACATCATAATAACTGTCATTATTACTAGTATAACCAAAACCAACCACTAATTTTCCATCTGCTTTGATATTAATAAACGTAACATTCCCTACACCATTTCCACCGATATTAACTCCGATTTGGGGGTTAAAGGCGTTTTCAATAGTGCCATTAGCAGATAGTCTTATTATGCCAGAAGGTGTAGGGATATCTGCCACCGGTGCATAACCATAATTAGCCATTGCCGCTGCAACTATTATTTTACCATCAGGTTGAAATTTGATATCAGTAATACCCAATGTGTAACCAGTTAGCGCCCCTACAGTAAAAGTATTGTCAATACTGCCATCTGCATTTAAACGGGACAGGTTTTTAGATTGTGGGTTATTTAGGCTACCGCTGTATATGTAAGCATCCAACATTAGTTTATCATCAGGCTGAACAAAAACCTTATTGAAGTAATAAAATGATGGGAGGTTATTACTAAAAGCATTATCAATTATCCCATTTTCATCAACCCTGAGCATTATGTTTATTCTTATTATAGTTGAATTTATAATAGCAGTTTGTTGTATTCCTGATAAAATTATTTTTCCAGTGCTTTGCAACGCCACATTGGGTATATATACATTAGCTCTGTCAGCATTACCGTCAAAAATTGCTGAACCGGGGTCAAAACCATTATCTATACTACCATCGGCATTAAGCCGCACAACCCCTTTCCTTACTATACCATTATATTCGGTAAAATGCCCTGTAGCAATCATTTGCCCATTGTTTTGTATAGCGATAGAAGATACAGACACCAATCTATTTTGGACGGGAGCAAGGTTATCAGTAAAGCCTGTACCGCTAACAAAGCTGTTATCTACAGTACCATCGCTGTTCAACCGAATAATTCCATTAGCCGGTGTGCCATCATAAGATGAAAATGTGCCGCCAATAATTATCTTATCATCAGCCTGCAAAGCCAAGCATGCTATGGATTTAGCACCAAAGTATTCTTGCATTAAAGCCGTAGTATGAAAGCTGTTATCTATAGTGCCATTTGTATTCATGCGTACCAGGAATGAATTTACAGAAGTGCCATTGTTTGTACCATTGAATACATCGCCACCACAAATAATAGTTTTACCATCCTGCTGTACAACCGATGGCGCTAAAAAATGTGGGGAAGACGAAGGCGAAAAAATCTGTAACGGTGTAAATACCCCGTTTACAGAATTGAACGTAGGGTCCATTGCACCCGGCTGTGCCAGTGCAATGCCTGCAAACAAGAGTAAACTGCTGAGGAGTGTAAATAACTTTTTCATAAATGATTGTTTAGTATGATAACTAACTGTTTAAAAAATTAACTGGCGGGAACGGCAAAGTTTTTAAAAGGGACGAGGAACATGCGAAGAAAAAAACTACAATAGCATATTGCATTTTTTCACTTTCTCAAAGATGATATTTTACTGTAATGCAATCAACCTAACTTTTCTTAGGTAGCGTTGCAGTTAAGGCAAAGGTGTATCCCGTTGCCCGTAAAGGCAATTAATTAAGCTGTGTAAATTGTTATTGAAACAGCAACCACCGTTAGCACATGGGTGGTTGCATAAATATTTTATGCCAATGTGAAAGTGTTAGTGAGCAGCTTGTGCGGCAGGTATCACACCCAATTGCTCCATCAGCGACATCTGATCGGCCAACATCCAATGGCTGATGATTTTATTATTTTCAATTTCATACCTGATAGCAAACGGGAAATCGACAGTTTTGAAAGTAGGGGGAATTCCACCCAGGTCGCCTATATGGGTTCCTTTAATACGAGCCTGTAAAATTACCCGGTTACCCTCTGCAACCATTTCATCAATAAATAATTCATAGTTGGGGAAGGCGGCCTCAAAAAATTCGATATGCCCAATCAATGCCTCATCGGTCATATATTGTTGCAGCAGTTCCCTTGTTTTGGGAACACCACTTATCGCATTTAGATAATTGATAATAAACGCTTTGTTTTTGTTTTGCTGTTCCATAAAATAAATTTTTATAAAGGTATATCCATCAGCAACCTTCATGTTATCGCATTTGTTGCAATTTCTTATTCGTTTGTTGCATTCCGCTTAGGGCGGAGAAACTGCGAAGGTGTGATACCGTATTTTTCAGTGAATACTTTTGTAAAATTGCTGGGGGAGTTAAAACCTGTTTGATAAGCTGCTTCGCTTATTGATATAGCTGATGTTTCCAATAACTCTTTGGCTTTTTCGAGCCGCATTGTTTTTATATAATACGCAGGGGAATTTCCTGTTGCTGATTTCATTCTTCTTAGCAATTGTGCCCGGCTCATGGCCATAGCAGTGCTGAGCGCATTGGCATCAAATTGCTCATTCCCGATATTTTTTATGATGCAGGTATTAATGTTTTTTAGAAACGCAGCTTCTTTGGGATTCGTTTCTTCCAGCCTTGCAACAGGATTATTCAACTTTGCGAAATGTGATTTTATTCCATTGACAATAGTTTTATAATTCCACAGTTTACCATTCAATGATTCATGCTTACTACTATCCGGCATAACTGAAGGTAAATACAGGTAGCTTATTTCAAAAGTTGTTTCATTGGCAGAAGCAGAAAATAAGGTAACAGGCAAACTGCTTTTATTTAGCAGGGCTGCTATCAGTTTAAGATTAATACCTGTGTTGTGTATTTTTATGGATACATATTTTTTGTCATCTTTGTCTATTACAGCAGCATTTACATAAAGTGTATTTTCATCCGGCATGTAATCAATAATTGAACTGATTAATTTGGAGAAGCCACTCACGAGTTCATTTGCTGTAAAGTTGAAAAGTATTTTTTCTTCTGTAGTTGAAAAACATAAGTTAATATGCCGGTTGCTGGCAAATGGTTGTAAGGTGAGGCAGCAATTTTTTAATAAAGGAACAATATCACCCAATTCATTTTCCGGCATGTATTCATTAGTTTTTTTAAATGCACAAAATCCTTTTACCCAGTTACGTAACAACGCTGCAATCCCTGCACAAGGCAAACAACTATATCGGCTTCTGCAGGATAAATCATGTTGATTGTGGTTACCAATATTAAGAAATATATGTGAATTAAATACCAAGGGAATTAGAGGACTTAAATAAGGAGAGTGAAGGAGGGGAATTTATTAGTCCTAAGAAGCAAATATTAATTCAGCTGCAATGCCGGCAAGCGGTAGTTCTGTGCATCATATACAAACAGTTCGTCAATTTCAGAAGTCCAGTATTTTTTGAGGGGAGATTTTTGCAGGTAGTCATCCACCTCTTTTTTATTACTGGCATTGAAGATGATCCAGCAGCGCTGCGTTTCCATGCTTACTGAATAATAATCTATCACACCTTTTTCAATCAGGCTGTTGATGTAAACACGGTGTGAGGGAACCAGGGGCATAAACTCATCATCCATTTCAAAATGAATGGTAACCTGGAATTTGTTGAGCTGATTAAAGTTTAGATCTTCCATGGTACTGTGTTATTTTGCCATTCCTTTTTGAAGGGAATAGTTATTTTAATATAATTATCGGTATAACCTTCCATCATCCCATTTTTGTTGGCCTGTTCAAACAGTACTTTTCTCTCTTGTCCAACGTGCTGGTGGGTGAAATATTGCATTTTCTGGTAGCTTAGGTTACGCAATATTTTATTTCTTTCGTTTCTTATATGTACCGGTACTACCGGTTTTAAATCAGCCGCCAATGTATTATCTCTTTCTGAATAAGTAAATACATGCAGGTAAGAAACATCTAACGAATGTAAAAAGTCAAAGGTTGCTTTAAAATCCTCTTCCTTCTCTCCGGGAAAACCAACAATCACATCTACACCTACGCAACAATGGGGCATCATGGTTTTTATCAGGCCAACTCTTTCGGTATATAATGCTGTTTTGTATCGCCTTCGCATCATCCCCAAAATTTTGTCGCTGCCGCTTTGCAGAGGAATATGAAAATGCGGCATAAACTTTTTACTGTTGCTTACAAACTCAATAATTTCATTGGTAAGCAGGTTGGGTTCAATGGAAGAAATGCGGTAGCGTTCAATGCCATCAATCTCATCCAGTTCTTTTACCAGGTCAAAAAAACTTTCTTCTTTTACTTTTCCCCCGGTAAATCCTTTTCCAAAATCACCTAGGTTGATCCCTGTTAAGACAACTTCTTTGGCGCCCTTGGTTGCAATGTCGGTTACCATTTTTATCACGTTCTCAATACTGTCGCTGCGGCTTTTTCCTCTTGCTAAAGGAATGGTGCAAAAGGAACAATTGTAATCACAGCCATCCTGCACTTTTAAAAATATTCTTGTGCGGTCGTTGATAGAATAGGAGGCAGTAAATATGTTTACATCTTCAATATCGCAACTGCAAATTTTGGCACTGTCGCCCTTGGTAATTTCTTTCAGGTGATGGGCAATGTTGAATTTTTCCGCAGCGCCCAACACCAAATCCACACCAGGGATTTCGGATATTTCTTTTGGTTTTAATTGTGCATAGCAGCCGGTGATCACCACCATTGCTCCGGGGGCTTTTCTTTGAATTCGGCGAACAAGCTGCCTACATTCTTTATCGGCATTGTCTGTAACAGAGCAGGTGTTGATAACATACACGTCTGCCACTTCATCAAAATTCTTTTTTTCAAAACCATCATTCTCCAGCAGCCTGCCAATGGTGGAGGTTTCGGAGAAATTTAGTTTACAACCCAGTGTATGTAATGCAACAGTTTTTTTCATTAATGACAAAGATAAGTACACACTTTAAATGAAACCTTACGAATTGTGTAAGAGTTTTCAGCAGGTATGATGCCGGATAACAGCTTTTAAACTATTTTCGCAAACAAAAAAAATGTTAAAAAAATACGCTCCATATATAGTCTTGTTGTTTGCGGCTCTGTTGCTTTTTTATGTATTAACAAAACAGCGGGGAAGCAATAGAAAAGAACATATTGAAGTTACAACTGATGTTACAAACGGCAACGAAGGGTTTAACCGAAATCCGGAAAAAATTACCTACACCAAACATGCCCGTTGCCGTATGGCGTGCAGGCATATTGATGAAACGGAAGTAATAGAAATTTTACAAACCGGCAAAGTGAATGTGAATAAAATTGAAGAAGATAACCGGGGCAAAACTTATCCACTGGAAGGGAAGACAAGTAAAGATAAATATGTAAGGATAATAGTGGCACCGAGAAAAAATGAAACGGTGATAGTAACCGTAATTGATTTGGATGCAGATTGGGAATGCGATTGCAGCACACATTAATCCGTTAATGATATTGTACCTGTTGAATCCGTTGTTTACCTTTACTTTTGTGAAGGGATTTTAGCAGAAATAAAAATTGTGGCAGAAGGGCATTTCTCATTTTCTTTTTGTGGACATAAGGTATGAAAATAAAATCTTTCCTGGCTAAACCATTTGCTAACTATATACACAAGCAAATAAAAAAAGGAATGGAAACAGCTGTACAGGATCAGCAATCCATTTTTAACCACCTCATCAAAGCTGCTGCTAAAACAGAGTTTGGTAATGAACACCAGTTTGAATCTGTTAAGTCGTATGAAGATTTTGTGAAGCTGGTACCCATCAGGGATTACGAAGCATTTAAACCTTACATAGAAAAAATAAAGCTGGGCAAGCACAATGTATTGTGGAAAGGGCAGCCCATTTATTTTGCCAAAACAAGCGGCACCACCAGCGGTGTAAAATACATTCCCATTTCTAAAGACTCTATTCCAAACCACATCAATACTGCCCGTAACGCTTTGCTGTGTTACATGGCCGAGACTGGCAATACCAAATTTGCTGATGGCAAACTTATTTTTTTAAGCGGATCACCAGAACTGGAAAGAGTGGGTGGTGTACCTACCGGAAGGCTGAGTGGAATTGTAAACCACCATGTGCCGAAATATTTAAGAGCCAATCAACTGCCCAGTTATGAAACCAACTGCATGGAGGAGTGGGAGGAAAAACTGGATAAGATTGTGGAAGAAACCATCAGCCAAAATATGACACTGATCAGCGGCATACCTCCGTGGATGCAAATGTATTTTGACAGGCTGCAGGAAAAAAGTGGTAAAAAAATTGGTGACCTTTTTCCTGAGTTTAGTGTGATGGTGCAGGGTGGCGTAAACTTTGAACCATACAAATCGAAACTGTATGAAAGCATTGGCCGCAAAGTAGATTGCATTGAATTGTTTCCTGCCAGTGAAGGATTTTTTGCTTTCCAGGATTCACAGGAAGCAGAAGGCCTGCTGCTGAATACCAACAGCGGAATCTTTTTTGAGTTTGTGCCAGCCGCAGAAATTTTTAATGATAACCCTACAAGGCTCACTTTAAAAGATGTGAAAGTGGGAGAAAATTATGCCCTCATTATCAGCAACAATGCTGGACTGTGGGCATACAATATTGGAGATACTGTGAAATTTCTTTCCACCGAGCCTTACCGCATTATTGTTAGCGGCCGCACAAAACATTTCATCTCTGCCTTTGGCGAACATGTAATTGTAGAAGAAGTAGAAGCGGCTTTGCTGAAAGCTGCAACAGAAGAAAATATTCACATCACAGAATTTACTGTGGCCCCATTGATTGCACAAAACAATGGTAAAAGTTTTCATGAATGGTTTATCGAATTTGAAAATACCCCGGCCAACATGGCGGCCTTTGCGAAAAAAATTGATGACAACCTGCGCCTGAAAAATGTGTATTATGATGACCTCATCAGTGGCAATATCCTGGAGCAACTGCATATTACCGCAGTAAAAAAGAATGGCTTTATCGACTACATGAAAAGCATTGGTAAGTTGGGTGGACAAAACAAATTGCCAAGGCTCAGTAATGACAGGAAGGTGGCGGATGAGTTAGGGAAATGGGTGCAGTAATCAATAATTAAATCTCAAAGTACTTCGTGTGTTTTGCAAACATAAAGTGAGTAATCCTTTTTTCCTCAGCATAAATTCCACAATGCTGCTCAAAGAAATTCAGCCCGTTACAAAATCTGTATTTTTAAAATAGTTTAATAAATACTATACTATTTTACTGGAGTAAAAAAAATTGCTCATTTTATTGAAAAAAAATATATTTTTGTACTAAGATTGATAAACAGTATCACGAAGTGACAAATAACTACTTACATATTAACAACGCTGAATGCAGGATTTTAAGTAATTCCTGTGCAGTTGTGATATCTCCATTAAGTCCCAGACGCTGTCCTCGTTGCTGATAGGCCGAGCAATAGCAATTGCCCCTGTCAGTGAAAAAGCCCCCGAACCTGTTCTAACAATTTTTCTATCACTTTTTAGTTTTATTACAACTAGTGGAAACAAATAACATTATTATCAGGGTTGCCAACAGCACCGATACCAAATACGCAATTACGATTACCGATGAAATGGAAAACTCTGCCAAAGCAAGAGGTACAGGCATCGCCAAACGAAGCCCGGATTACATCGAGAAAAAAATCACCGAAGGAAAAGCAGTAATAGCCGTTACACCAGATGGAACCTGGGTAGGCTTTTGCTACATTGAAGCCTGGGGGCACGAACAGTTTGTGGCCAACAGCGGATTGATTGTTGCACCGGATTTCAGAAAGAGCGGTGTTGCCAAGCAAATCAAGAGGAGAATTTTTGATCTGTCGAAAGAAAAATATCCACATGCAAAAATATTTGGATTAACAACCGGCCTTGCAGTGATGAAAATTAATTCGGAGCTTGGTTACGAGCCCGTAACATATTCTGAGCTGACGGATGATGAAGAATTTTGGTCGGGCTGCAAAAGCTGTGTCAACTTTGATATACTCATGAGCAAGGACAGAAAGAATTGTATGTGCACTGCCATGTTGTATGATCCTGCGGATCACCGGGAGCCTGAAGAAACCAACGAAGACTTTAAAAAAAATTCAAAAATTTATGAACGCCTGATGGAGATAAGGCAGAGCCGCCTGCTGCGTTTTTTCAATCGAAAAGATCAAAGCAGTGATAACAAAATTGTGAAGATGGTTGTAAAATATTTTTTCAAATACAAGTTTAATTAATTCCATGAGCAAGAAAGTAGTACTGGGTTTTAGCGGAGGACTGGATACCTCTTTTTGTGTAAAATATTTTACAGAAGATAAAGGCTACGAAGTACATTCCATAATTGTAAATACCGGCGGTTTTACGGCAGATGAATTAAAACACATCGAAGCGCATGCTTTTAAGTTGGGTGTAAAAACACATACTGCTATTGATGCAGTAAAAACTTATTACGACCGCATAATCAAGTACCTGGTTTTTGGAAATGTATTAAAAAACAATACCTATCCTTTAAGTGTAAGTGCTGAAAGATTAAGCCAGGCCTTGTTTATAGCGGAACATGCAAAAAACTTACAGGCCGATGCAGTGGCACACGGCAGCACCGGTGCCGGCAACGACCAGGTAAGGTTTGATATGATTTTTAACATCATGATTCCGGGAATGGAAATCATTACACCCATCCGTGATTTAAAATTAAGCCGTGAAGAAGAGATCAGTTACCTGAAAGAAAAAGTAGTGGAGATGAATTTTGAAAAATCACAATACTCTATCAATAAAGGTTTGTGGGGTACCAGTGTTGGTGGCAAAGAAACATTGAATTCAAAAGGCATGTTGCCCGAAGAAGCCTGGCCAACACAGGTAACAGAATCCAACACCACTGACCTGGAATTGGTTTTTGAAAAAGGAGAGTTGGTGGGGGTTGATGATAAAAAATTTACTCATCCAACAGAAGCAATTCAATATTTACAAAGTATTGCCGGCCCTTATGGCATTGGCAGGGATATTCATGTTGGCGACACCATCATTGGCATTAAAGGCAGGGTGGGCTTTGAAGCTGCTGCTCCCATGGTTATTTTAAAAGCACACCATGCTTTGGAAAAACATGTGCTTACCAAATGGCAGTTGAATTGGAAAGATCAGTTGGCTTTATTTTATGGCAACTGGCTGCATGAAGGACAGATACTGGATCCGGTAATGAGAGACATTGAGGCCTTCTTTATAAACTCACAGCAAAATGTAACCGGTAAAGTTTTTGTGGAATTGGATACCTACCGTTTCCAGGTGACAGGGATAGAATCTGCTTATGATTTGATGAGCAGCAAATTTGGTAAGTATGGTGAAATGAATAACGGCTGGACGGGAGAGGATGTAAGAGGCTTCACAAAAATATTTGGTAACCAAACAGCAATTTATCATTCTGTAAAAACAGATGCAGATGACAAATAAAATAAAAGTCGGCATCATCGGTGGCGCTGGTTATACCGGTGGCGAATTGATCAGGATATTATTAAATCATCCCAATGCAGAGATTATTTTTGTGCACAGTAAAAGCAATGCAGGAAATCATATTTATAAAGTACACCAGGATTTATTGGGCGAAACGGAATTGCTTTTTAGTGATGAGTTAAGTAATGAAATTGACGTATTGTTTTTATGCCTCGGTCATGGTGATTCAAAAAAGTTTTTATCAGAAAATGCCATCAGCGATGCTGTAAAAATTATTGACCTTGCCAATGATTTTCGTTTGGTAAAAGATGCAAAGATTGGCACAAGAAATTTTATTTACGGCTTACCTGAATTACAAAAAGAAAAAATTAAAGCAGCAAATAATATAGCCAACCCTGGCTGTTTTGCTACTGCTGTTCAGCTAGGTTTATTGCCGCTGGCAAAAGCAGGATTATTACAGGAAGTATATACAACGGGCATTACAGGAAGTACCGGTGCCGGGCAAGGCCTGGCTGCCACATCGCATTTTAGCTGGCGGGCAAATAATATCCAGGCTTACAAAACATTAACGCATCAGCACAATGCGGAGATACTGCATTCATTAAGTTCGTTGCAACCAGGCTCGCCTTTGGGAGATGAGAATTTTAATTTTGTTCCCTGGCGTGGTGATTTTACAAGGGGTATTTTTATCAGTTCTCAAATTAAATGTGATAAAAGTTTAAGCGATTTGAATAAACTTTACGAAGACTTTTATTCAGCCCATCCATTTACCAGCGTAAGCAAAGAACCCATCTTTTTAAAGCAGGTAGTGAATACCAACAAGTGCATTATTCAATTGGAAAAAGTAGGTAACAAATTAGTGGTGCATTCAATCATGGATAACTTGTTAAAAGGAGCAAGCGGACAGGCTGTGCAAAATATGAACCTGATGTTTGGGCTGGATGAAACAACTGGATTAAAATTAAAACCAAATTATTTTTAAAAAAATAACCACAAAGACGCCAAGGTGCAAATTTTTTTCTTAGCAACTTAGCGTCTTTTCGGTTAAAAATAATGACATGAAACTTTTCGACGTATATCCACTGAATGACATCACACTAGATAAAGCCGAAGGCTCTTATGTGTGGGATGACAAAGGGCAAAAATATTTGGACATGTACGGTGGCCATGCTGTAATTTCTATTGGCCATACCCATCCCCATTATGTAAAACGTTTGGAAGACCAGTTGCATAAAGTTGGCTTCTATTCCAATTCTATTAAGATTCCATTGCAGGTGCAACTGGCGGAAAAATTAGGCAAGGTTTCGGGTAAAGAAGATTACCAGTTATTTATGTGCAGCTCAGGAGCAGAAGCAAATGAAAATGCTTTGAAGCTGGCATCATTTTACAATGGCAGAAAAAAAATCATTGCTTTTAAAAAAGCATTTCATGGAAGAACATCTTTGGCGGTGGCTGCTACGGACAATCCAAATATTGTAGCGCCGGTTAATCAAACTGACAATGTTATTTTTCTTGCTTTTAATGATGAAGCCGCACTGGAGCAGGCTTTTAAGCAACAGAAAATTTCATCTGTCATCATTGAAGGCATACAGGGTGTTGGTGGCATCAATGTTGCCAGTGATTCTTTTTTACAAAAAATAAGAAGCCTTTGTGATGAATACAATACGGTGTTCATTGCTGATTCGGTGCAATGTGGCTATGGCAGAAGTGGTAAATTTTATTCACATGACTATAGTGGTGTTCAGGCAGATATTTATACCATGGCCAAAGGAATGGGCAATGGTTTCCCGGTGGCAGGTATTTCTATTGCACCGAAAATTCAGCCGAAACATTTTATGCTGGGCACCACTTTTGGTGGCAATCATTTGGCCTGTGCAGCGGCATTGGCTGTGTTGGAAATAATTGAGCAGGATGATTTGATGAACAACGCAAAAATGGTTGGAGATTATTTGATAAGTGAATTAAAAAAATTGCCACACATTAAAGAGGTTCGTGGCAGGGGATTGATGATAGGAATAGAATTGCCGGAAGAATTAAAAGAGGTAAAGAAAAATTTATTATTCAAACACAAAATATTTACTGGCGAAGCAAAGCCGAATGTGATCAGGTTATTGCCGGCGCTGAATATTACGAAAGTGGAGGCAGATATTTTTTTAGAAGCAATAAAAATTGAATTAAGCTGATGAAAAATTTTATTTCAGTTAATGATGTATTCAAAAACGGAAGCAATGCAACTGAAGCCATTGATGCATTGGTGGCAAAAGCACTGGCATACAAAGCCAATCCTTTTGCGGATAGAAAACTTGGTGCAGACAAACGAATTGGTTTGTTATTTCTGAATCCTTCTTTGCGTACCCGGTTAAGTACACAGGTGGCAGCTGCTAACCTTGGTATGGAAGCAATTGTTTTTAATGTGGACAAAGAAGGTTGGGCAATGGAATTTGAGGAAGGGGCCATCATGAGCGGCAACACAGTGGAGCATGTAAAAGATGCAGCGCCGATATTGGGGAATTATTTTGACATTCTTTGTATCCGTGCATTTCCTTCCTTGAAAAATAAAGCAGATGATTACAGTGAAGAAGTAATGAATGCCTTTATCAAATTTGCCGGCGTGCCGATTGTAAGTTTGGAAAGTGGTACGCTGCATCCTTTGCAATCATTGACAGATATTATTACGATCACAGAACAATGTATGAAAGTTCCTCCTTTAGGGGGAGGAGGTGGCAAAATTGTATTGACCTGGGCACCTCACATAAAACCTTTGCCACAGTGTGTTCCCAATTCAACAGCACAATGGATCAATGCCTGGGGCAAGGCTGATTTTGTAATAACGCATCCCAAAGATTATGAACTGGACGAGCAATTTACAAAAGGTGCCACCATCACTCACAACCAGGACGAAGCATTGAAAAATGCAGATTTTGTTTATGTAAAAAACTGGAGTACTTACAAAGATTATGGCAGGATTTACACCAACGATCCGGGCTGGATGCTGACAGAAGAAAAATTAAAATTGACCAACAATGCAAAAGTAATGCACTGCCTGCCGGTGAGAAGAAATGTAGAATTGAGTGATGAGATTTTAGATGGGCCGAATAGCCTTGTTACAACACAGGCATCGAACCGTGTTTGGGCAGCACAAGTTGTTTTATCCGAAATACTAAAGAGTTTGTAATGCAAAAATTATTTGTCATAAAGATTGGTGGAAATGTAATAGGCAATGATGCTTCACTCCAACATTTTCTTCATGACTTTGCTTTGATAGAGAGTAAAAAAATATTGGTACACGGCGGTGGAAAAATCGCTACTAAAATAGGAGAGCAGTTAGGCATAGCGTCGAAATATATTAATGGAAGAAGAATAACAGATGCTGAAACGATTGACCTTGTAACGATGGTGTATGGAGGTTTAGTGAATAAAAAAATAGTAGTAAAACTTCAGGCGCTTGATTGCAATGCAATTGGTTTAACTGGTGCCGATGCAAATATTATTCCTGCAGTTAAAAGGTCTGTAAAAGAAATTGATTACGGTTTTGTTGGAGATATTGATGCAGGAAAAATAAATTCCACTCTGCTGGAATCATTGCTGCAGCAGGATATTACATTGGTCATTGCACCATTAAGCCACGATGGTAAAGGGCAAATCCTCAACACCAACGCAGATACCATTGCATCTTCCATTGCAACCAGTTTATCTAAAAATTACGAAGTAAGACTGATTTATTGTTTTGAGAAAAAAGGAATTTTAGAAAATATTGAAGATGAAAATTCTGTCATCAATTTAATCACCAAAGAAAAATACCGGCAGTTGTTGGCAGAAAAAAAACTATTTGATGGCATTTTACCAAAGATTGATAATGCCTTTGCTGCAATTGACAATGGTGTGGCAGAAGTGTTGATTGGCGATGCAAATGACTTAATACAAAATACAACGGAACATACTAAAGGAACTTTAATAAAGTAAGATGAACAGGACACATTATGAGAATGCAGTAGCGTTGCTGAAACAATTAATTGCCACGCCTTCTTTTTCAAAAGAAGAAAATGATACGGCTGAAATTATTTGTGCTTTTTTTGAAGAGCACTATATGCCTTATGCCAGAGTGGGCAATAATATTTATGCCAAGAATAAATATTACGATGTCAACAAACCATCTATCCTGTTGAACAGTCACCATGATACGGTGTTGCCCAACAAAGGCTACACCATGGATCCATTTTCTCCGATAGAAAAAGACGGAAAATTATATGGATTGGGAAGCAACGATGCTGGTGGCTGCCTTGTTTCGCTGATTGCCACTTTTCTTCATTTTTATGAGCAGGAAAATACAGCACACAATGTAGTATTTGCTGCCAGTGCAGAAGAAGAGATCAGCGGCGTAAATGGAATTGAACTGGTATTGCCCTATTTGGGTAAAATTGATTTTGGTATTGTAGGCGAACCCACCAAATTAGAAATGGCTGTTGCAGAACGTGGCTTAATGGTAATAGATTGTACTGCCACCGGCAGAGCAGGCCATGCGGCACGTAATGAAGGAGAGAATGCATTGTACAAAGCTTTAGATGATATTAACTGGATAAGAAATTACCAATTTGATAAAGTAAGTGAACTGCTCGGAGAGTCACGGCTCACCGTTACTGTTATTAATACAGATAACAAACAGCACAACGTGGTACCTGCTGAATGTAAGTATGTGATTGATGTACGGGTAAATGAACTGTACACATTTGATGAAATTCTGGAATCATTAAAAGCGAATTTAAAAAGTCAGTTTAAACCACGTACCACCAGGATGAAGTCAACTTCTATTGCGCTGGATCATCCTTTGGTAAAAGCCGGTATCAAACTGGGTAAAGGCTATTATGGTTCGCCAACCACATCAGATAAAGCATTGATGCCTTTCCCTACATTAAAGATGGGGCCTGGTGATAGTGCAAGAAGCCATACTGCAGATGAATTTATTTACCTTTCAGAAATAGAAGAAGGAATTGCAACTTATATTAAAATGGTGGAACAGATTGTGTGAGGACTTAAGTAATAAGTTGTAATTAATAAGTTGTAAGTATGCAGAACTATAAAGATTTAAAAGTTTGGGAAAAGGCTCATCTGTTTACAGTGGAAGTTTATAAAGCCACTAAATCTTTTCCCAAAGAAGAAGTATATGGCCTGACAAGCCAGCTGAGAAGGGCAGCATCTTTCATTGCAGCAAATATTGCAGAAGGATGTGGGAAGAATACGAAGAATGATTTTGCTAATTTTTTAAATATCTCTCTTGGTTCTTCTAACGAGGCTGAGTATTTTATTCTTTTGGCTAAAGACTTAAACTATCTTTTAATAAATAATTACGAAATTCTGATAAAACTAATAAATGAAATTAAGGCCATGCTTATTGCTTTGATTGCAAAGGTTAGAGCCTGACTTATTACTTACAACTTATTACTTACAACTAATATGAAACTCTGGCAAAAAGATATTACTGCATTAAAGGAAGTGGAGAAGTTTACTGTTGGCAACGACAGGGAATTGGATTTGCATTTAGCTCGGTTTGATGTGTTGGGTTCTATCGCTCATGTTACAATGTTGGCTTCTGTTGGGTTGTTAGAGAAAGAAGAAAAAGATTTACTTGTTAAAGAACTCCAGAATATTTATAAAAGCATTGATGAGAAATTTGTACTCGATGAAGGTGTTGAAGACATTCACTCACAGGTAGAATTAATGCTGACTAAAAAGCTGGGTGATGTGGGTAAAAAAATTCACAGTGCCAGGAGCAGAAACGACCAGGTGCTGGTAGACCTGAAATTATTTTTAAGAAGCGAAATAGAAAAACTAACCGTTGATGTAAAGGCTTTTTTTGATGTACTGATACAGCAAAGTGAAATGTATAAAAATCATTTGCTGCCGGGCTATACTCATTTGCAATTGGCCATGCCTTCTTCTTTTGGCCTGTGGCTGGGAGCATATGCAGAAAGCCTGGTGGATGATTTAATAACACTGCAGGCCGCTTTTGAAGTGGTGAATAAAAACCCGTTGGGCTCTGCAGCAGGCTACGGTTCTTCTTTTCCTATCAATAGAAAAATGACGACTGAATTGCTGGGCTTTGAAGATTTGAATTACAATGTGGTGTATGCACAAATGGGCCGGGGCAAAACAGAACGGATAGTGTCAGGCGCTATGGCAAATATTGCCGCTACACTGGCCAAACTGAGTATGGACGCCTGTTTATTTCTCAATCAAAATTTTGGCTTCATCAGTTTTCCTGATGAACTTACTACCGGCAGCAGCATTATGCCGCACAAAAAAAATCCAGATGTATTTGAATTGATCCGTTCTCATTGCAACCGCATTCAGGCATTGCCCAATGAGATCATGATGATGACAACCAACCTGCCATCGGGCTATCACAGGGATTTGCAGTTGCTGAAAGAACACCTCATTCCTGCATTTGAAAATTTACAT
>JANMJU010000115.1:0-4255 GCA_031371545.1 Chitinophagaceae bacterium | reverse complement strand
TTATCCTATTGCATAATTAAAGTTGAAAAAAGGTATGCCGTACAAGGGAGTGACACAACGATGACGCCACAAAGAACTAAAGCTGGTATCAAAAATAATTAACTCAAACAGCTTCTAAAAATAATAGCCTATTGTGGACTTGTATTAATTATCCTTGGTTTTGTTTTTCAGTTTATTGGAACTTTTAAAACTTGTTAAAAAGTTTATACATTTTTTAAATTGGCTTCCGTAGTGTCATGAATTTAAAATTATTTTCTATCCAGAACGCCCCTGTTGTGTGTTTTCATCAACAGGCAAAGCGTTGTAATGGGAAACTGAATATGGTTGTTTTATTTTAAAAAGTATAATGCTGTAAGCTGGAGAAGTAAAGTATTTTGTAATAATTAAATCCACTCTTTCCATAACCACATTATTTCTTTTTCTCCCTCTCTCTGAAATATTATATTTGCAACCACATTCAACCAACCGCCATGACCATAAAAAAAGACTGGACCCTTTCAGAAATAAAAGAAATTTATTACAAGCCATTACTGGATTTAATTTTTGAAGCAGCCAGCGTACACCGCCAAAACAAGGCCTACAGCGAAGTACAGATCAGCAGCCTCATCTCCATCAAAACAGGCGGCTGCAAAGAAGACTGTGCTTACTGCCCGCAGGCAGCCCGTTACCAAACTGACATTGAAGTGGAGCCATTGATGACGGTGGAAAAAGTGAAGGCAAGAGCCGAAGTGGCCAAAGCAAATGGAGCCAGCAGGTTGTGCATGGGCGCTGCCTGGAGAGAGGTAAGAGACAACAAAGATTTTGACCGGGTGCTGGAAATGGTGAGTGAAGTAAATGAAATGGGAATGGAAGTTTGCTGCACACTCGGCATGCTCACCTACGAGCAGGCAGAAAGATTAAAAGAAGCCGGCTGCTTTGCCTACAATCACAACATTGATACCAGCAGCGATAATTATAATAACATCATCACCACCCGTACTTTTGAAGACAGGCTGAATACACTGAACAATGTTCGTAAGGCAAAATTGAGTGTTTGTTGTGGCGGCATTGTTGGTCTTGGTGAAACAGATGATGACCGGGTAAAAATGCTGCATACTTTGTCAACCATGGAACAGCATCCAGATTCCGTTCCGATCAATGCACTGGTGCCGGTAGAAGGTACGCCGCTGCAGGACAATCAAAGAATTGGCATTGACGAAATGTTGCGGATGATTGCTACGGCAAGAATATTAATGCCAAAAAGTGTGGTGCGTTTATCAGCCGGAAGAAATGAAATGAGTATTGCAGAACAGGCAATGTGTTTTATGGCCGGAGCCAATTCTATTTTTGCAGGAGAGAAATTACTCACTACACCGAACCCCGATTTTGATACCGATATGCAGATGTTTAAAATGCTGGGGCTTACGCCACGAAAGGCTTTTAAAGATGTGAAAGAAAAAGAAGCTGCTGCATCATAAACACAAAGTTTACACCTTTTTTAAAAAGGTGTAAACTTTAAACCCAACTCTCTTACCTTGTCAACTTCATCCGCTAACGAAAATTTTGACCATTACCTTCAACAAAAATTAGAAGAGAAAAAATCAATTGGTACGATCCGTACACTCATACATGCTACTGATAAAATTGATTTTAGTTCCAACGATTATTTTGGGTTTGCACAAAGTGGGGCGCTTAATAAAACAGAAAAAAATGATCTTCCATCCGGCGCCACCGGTTCCCGTTCTATCACCGGCAATTCAGCTTTAGCAGAACAGACAGAACAACTCATTGCAAACTTTCACAACAGGGAAGCCGCATTAATTTTTAATACCGGCTACATGGCCAATGTGGGATTGTTCAGCTGCATTGCTGCTAAAGGCGATACTTTTATTTCTGATGAATACATTCACGCCAGTATCATTGACGGCATGAGACTGAGCTATGCCAACCGGCTCCGTTTTAAGCACAATGATTTAATGGATTTAGAAAAAAAATTACAGATTGCTGCAGGAAAAAAAATCGTTGCAGTAGAATCTATTTATTCAATGGATGGCGATGAAGCGCCATTGAAAGAAATAGCCATACTTTGTAAACAGCATGGAGCTTTATTAATAGTAGATGAAGCTCATGCCACCGGGGTGTTTGGCGATAAAGGTGATGGGTTGGTTTGTAAATATAAATTAGAAAATGACGTGTATGCAGTGGTGCATACATTTGGAAAAGCAGTTGGGCTTCATGGGGCAGTGGTTACCGGTAGCAATGTGCTGCGTAATTATTTGCTCAACCAGGCAAGGTCTTTTATTTATGCCACTGCATTGCCGCCGCATATTTATTTACAAATGCAAAAAGCATATCAGCTGTTGCCGGATGCAGATAGAACATTGCTAAATGAATTGATTGATTATTTTAGAAAGGCTATCAGCAGCATCAGCGGTATTTCATTTATCGACAGTCATTCACCCATACAGGGAATAGTGGTGGGAGATAATTTTAAGACAAAAGCATTGGCCACATATTTATTTGATAAAGGATTTTTTATTAGACCCATTCTTTCGCCAACTGTTCCGGTTGGTAAAGAGCGGATACGGATTTGTTTGCATAGTTTTAATACAAAAGGACAAATTGATAGTTTATTAAATGAAGTAATTGCTAATTTATAAAAAAATGAACATCATCATCGCAGGCATACACACAGGTATTGGCAAAACAATTTGTTCGGCCGTTATTTGCCAGGCATTGGGATATGATTACTGGAAACCTGTGCAGGCGGGGGATTTAGAGAATTCAGACAGTGTATTCATTCAAAAAAATGTAACCAATTCCAGGTGTACTGTTCACCCTGAAAGATATCGACTTAGCATTGCAGCATCGCCTCACTATGCTGCCATGCAGGATGGCATTGAAATTAAACCCACCGACTTTACTTTGCCTGTTACAAATAATCCTTTGCTGATTGAAACGGCAGGCGGTATCATGAGCCCGTTTGCGTTGGGTTTTTTAAATATTGATTTGATAAAACAATTTAATTTTCCTGTTATACTGGTTTCAAATAATTATCTCGGAAGCATCAACCATACCTTGCTTACAGTAAACGCATTGCAGCAAAGAAATATCACTATAGCCGGTTTGGTTTTCAGTGGCGAAATGATTGAATCAACAAGGCAATTTATTTTAGTGCAAACACAATTGCCTTTACTCTTTTCAATTCCTTTGCTTGAGAAAATTGACAGCAGTGCCATTGCTGCTTTTGCAAAAACAGTTTCCATAAATTTGTAAACATGGCAACAATAACCGGTGATTATATCTGGCATCCATTTACACAAATGAAAACAGCCAAAGCACCGCTGCATGTGGTGAAAGCAAAAGACTGTACTTTATTTACTGCTGATGGAAAAGAATACATTGATGCCATCGCTTCCTGGTGGGTGAATATTCATGGGCATTGCAATGAATCTATTGCTGATGCTATTGCCGAACAGGCCAAAACATTAGAGCATGTAATATTTGCAGGCTTTACACACACGCCTGCAATTGAGTTGTCGAAAAAACTCATCAATATTTTACCCGATCATTTTGCCAAAATATTTTTTTCAGATGATGGTTCCACTTCGGTGGAAGTAGCATTAAAAATAGCGATACAGTACTGGCACAACAGGGGAATCGAAAACAAAACAACCATCATCGCATTTGATAATGCTTATCATGGAGATACGTTTGGAGCAATGAGTGTGGCGGAAAGAAATGCTTTTAATGCGGCATTCAATCCATTTTTATTTGAGGTAAAAAGATTGCCATTACCCAATGAAAAAAATATTGACAATATCAAACAACAACTAGCTGAATGGGCTGATAATGGGGATGTGGCAGCGTTTATTTTTGAACCGCTTGTTCAGGGAGCAGCTGGTATGCTGATGTATGAACCGCAATATTTAGATGCACTAATTGCAGTGACAAAAGAAAAAAATGTCATCAGTATTGCAGATGAAGTGATGACTGGCTTTGGAAGAACAGGAAAAAATTTCGCTGTTAATTATTTAAAAAATCAGCCGGATATAATTTGTTTATCCAAAGGTATCACTGGAGGTTTTATGCCATTGGGTGTCACGGTTTGTACTCAACAAATTTTTGATGCGTTTTATGCCGATGATACAAGCAAAACTTTTTTTCATGGACATTCTTATACCGCTAACCCTTTGGCCTGTGCTGCGGCCAATGCAAGTATGGAATTATTAGTTGGTGAAAAATGCCAGCAACAAATTCAATTCATCTGTGAAAG
>JANMJU010000052.1:0-21148 GCA_031371545.1 Chitinophagaceae bacterium | reverse complement strand
CTGCAGGCCAAGCAGAAATACCAACAGCAAAGAGGCATATAAAATTTTGGTGATTGTTTCTTGTTTCGTATTCATTGTAGTAATTTTTAAATGATCAAATTAATTATTGAACAAAAAAAAAAATACTATTCAGCATCAGTTTCATAAAAAATGAGACTGCTTATACTGATCGTTTATCCTGTGGATAGAAAAAATTATTTGGAACTTAAGCCAGGTTTATACACTAATAATTCAGACCATCGTCTTTCCACCGACTCAGCATAATCTTTTAAATATGCATCCCAGGCACCGGCTCCATACATGTCATTATATCTTTCGTTCATTGGTTTGCGGTATCCTTCCGATAATTCTTTGAGTCCGGCTTTTAAACGGCTGACAATAATAAAACCGGGATCGCCGGAAGCAGTTAATGAATACACAGCCATTGATTCTTTGCCGGCTTCCCATACTTTTTTCAGTCTTTTTACCAGGTCATTTACGGCAAATACTTTACCCGGCTTAGCTGTTATATGATTGATCATAATCTTGTCAGCATAATCAGTTAACACAACCGTACTCATGTCGGCTTCAAATTCGTAAAAACCACTGGAGTACTGATTAGTGGTAAAGGGTGCCACTATTTTATTCCAGTCTGTCTGGTGTGCTGTACTGATATCTCCTCTTCCATCAATGGTAGCCCAATCATTGGGGCCTTCTGTAATCATATAACCGCCTGCATCTGGGCCCGATTCAATACTCCATACCCGCCATTTCCAGTCGCCGGTATGATATTTTTTTGCATGATCGCCCAATGCTTTTTCAAACTCCTGCACCTTATCTGGTTTGCAGAAATAACGGCTTGAATTTAAAACATTTTTTGTCTGGCTCATTCCCACAACGGGAATAAACAACAGCAGGAATAACAACTTTTTCATTTGTAATTGTTTTAGTGATGAAAATAAATAGAGGATATGAGTTGGGATAGGGTGCGATGGGACATATAAGGTAAAAACAATAAATCGAAATTCAAAGCTCTATTTTTAAAATGTTGGATTTAAGATTATACTAGTCATAGTTCATTTGTAAACTTGCCTGTATAATTTTTGGGGGCCTTGAAATATAACTAAACAATTGCTTTGTGGAAATGAAATATTAATCGTTGTGAGTAATGCCGATACCCCTTGATAAAGCAACAGTATGGATGTGGCATCTCTATTGAACTGACAGCAATGGCTAACCGTGAATTTACTTTCCTGTGTTAGCCACGATGGATTCTGATTGAATAAATTGGGGCCTTTTTTTATACCGCTAATAAGAATACCTAGATTTTTATTGAACTTTCTTTAATAAGAAACAGGCTTACAGTTAATTGTTATGAAACAATGAGTGAATGATTGCTTATTTGTAATATACCATTAAAATAATTGCAGCAATACTAATGAGAATAGCATAAAGAAAAACTGACTTGGCACTAAATTTTTCCTGCGCCCAATAAATTATTGACAGGATGGGCAGTATAAACAACAGCAGTATCATAGGCAGCCAGAGTATTTCAAAGATAGCACCCAGCACAGCTATCTTGTACACATCGAACAGTTTTGCTACAGCAATGAATGACAGTACAACAAAGCTGAGTATGATAGTCAGCTTGCCCATCCCCTGTCGGTTGATTGTGTTTTTCTTTTTGGTAGTCATTGCAATCGTATTAATAACATTATACCTTAAAGATAACTGTTATTATGAATGATGCAAAAGGCTATTTAGCTTCACAGTACAACAGTACATGGCTCCCGGGGAAAGCCGGCCGGGGAAGTAAGGGGAATATTATACCCACATTAAAACTAAACTGCTGTATTATACTTCCCTAATTTATACAACCAGGGAAAAAATAATACAGCAGAAAAAAAGATAAACTATTTTATCAGAACAGGAAAAAGGCGATTAGTTTATAAATCCACTTTTACTTTTTTTGTCTCAATTTTTACACCGTTTTTATCTACGGTAATGCTGGGATCTTTTGCCGGCGGGTCTTTTACAATAATCACAGGTGCCGGTGCAGGTGCAGGCGCAGGTAAAACAATTACTTCTTTCTTTACTTCTTTGGCACTGTCATTACAGGATATTGCAGTTACTGCAACAACCAGGGAAAGAAAACTAATAATTTTTTTCATAAAATAAATTTAAGGAGATGAATGCTGCATTTTGTTAGAGTACATTTTATGGTACCATGCAATTTACTTAGGTTCAAATACCATACCCCTAAATGCAAAAAGTAATAACTGGTGCCGTTGATTTTAAAAATCATCGGCACAATGTTGTATCGCCAGCACTCGTAATTTCAATAGGTTTTAATATTTGTAACCTGATAAAATCTACCTGAACCTGGGCAACCATTAAAAGCAATGAATTTATTTTTTTATAACCCTGCGACCAGGCAATGATTTATAAGATTGAAAAAAAAGCTGACGGGTTGCTTATCTTAAGGCTGGCTCTTTACTCGATATTTTCAAAAAAATATAAACCCTTGTTCAACTAAATGGCTTTCTTTATTTTAATTTTATGTTTCAGAATAACCTTGTTCATTCATCATTAAAAAAACACGATGCAAAAGATCACTCCCTTCCTTTGGTTTGATGGCCAGCTGGAAGAAGCCATGAATTTTTATACTGGTATTTTTAAAAATGCAAAAGTCGTTCACACTAATAAGCTGGAAGGTAAAATGCTAACAGCCGTTTTTCAACTGGAAGGCCAGGAATTTATGGGACTGAATGGTGGCCCAATGTTTAAATTTACGGAAGCTGTTTCATTTTTTATAAACTGCCAGACACAGGAAGAAGTAGATGATTTATGGGACAAACTTTCTGCAGGCGGCAGCATACAACAGTGCGGCTGGCTGAAAGATAAATTCGGTTTATCGTGGCAAATTATTCCTGCTGCGTTAATGGAACTGCTGCACAGTAAAGATCCTGTAAAATCGAACAGGGTAATGCAGGCTATGCTGAAAATGAAGAAGATTGATATTAAAACTTTGCAGGAAGCACATGACCAGCAATAAATAATATCAACAGTGTAAAAAATAAACTGGTTACAAAAATAAAAAAATCTATCAGCCGATAAGCCGGATCCTGTTCCTTCGATAAACGAAAGTGGCTATCATTTATCTAGCTGCAACATTACTGTTGCAATCTTGCTGCCTACCCTCCAACGTTCCTCCCAATATAATCGGGAGAATCAAGCGGGCCGCTTTCTAACGTTGGTGTACATGGCATTACAGCACACAAGGTTTACCCATCTGCTGCATTACTGCAGCAAACTGTGAGCTCTTACCTCACATTTTCACCCTGGCCCCTCTCTTGACATGCTGAGCTTGTCGAAGCATGTCAAGAGAGCGGTGGTTATTTTCTGTGGCACTGTCTTCCCGATTAGATCGAGACCGGCCGTTAACCGGTGTGTTGCCCTTTGCTGTCCGGACTTTCCTCCCCTATTGCTAAGAGCGATAGCCTGGCTGATAGATTTGACAAAGGTACTGGTTAATATTTTGCATCGGCATTAAGCGAATGCTTTTACCGTCAGTTTTAAAAAACTTATTTTTGAAACCCAATGGATAAAAGCCTCAACAAATACATCAGCGAAACAGGATTTTGCTCCCGTAGGGAAGCAGACAATTATATTGACAAGGGAAGGGTAACCATTAATGATACTGTTGCCATCAAAGGCAATCGGGTACTGCCCGGTGATGTGGTGGAAATAGACGGTGAGCCGATTGGGAAAAAAGAAAAATCGGTTTACATTGCTTTTAATAAACCTGTTGGCATTACCTGCACCACCGATTTAAAAGATAAATTCAATATCATTTCTTTTATCAATTACAAAAGCCGCATCTTCCCCATCGGAAGGCTGGACAAGCCTTCTGAAGGATTGATTTTTTTAACCAACGATGGCGATATTGTAAACAAAATTTTACGGGCAGGCAATAACCATGAAAAGGAATATACGGTTTCGGTGGACAAAGCAATTTCTGGCGACTTTATTAATAAGATGAGTAATGGTGTAAAAATATTAGGAACCATCACAAAAAAATGTTTTGTAAAACAGGAAGGCAAAAACCGTTTCCGTATCATACTCACCCAGGGACTCAACCGGCAGATAAGAAGAATGTGTACCGAATTAGGCTACAATGTGGTGACACTAAAACGTACCCGGATCATGCACCTTACATTAACCAATTTACCGGTGGGCAAATGGCGTTACTTTACTGCAGATGAAATCAAGACAATGGAAATTTCGCTGGCACAGTCTGTAAAAACTGCTGGTGGATCTTTATCAAAAGAAGCGGATTGGGATGAGTGACCACACTACAATTTAAAAAGAGCATAATCATTTAAAAAAGATAAAGCCCTGCTGAAAAGCGGGGCTTTATCAAATGATCAATAAAATTTATTGCGCCATTATTTTTGAACAACAAATTTTGATGTAATTGCTGTTTTACCGACACCTGCTACCTGCAACAGGTACAAGCCATTGCCAAGTTTACTAATGTCGAGGCGTTTGATATTGATATTGGTTGCCTTGTAAGACATTACCAACACACCTTTCACATCAAACACATTCAGTACTACTTCATTTTGTGCAGTGATTGACTTCCACTGTACATCCAGGTAATTGTTTGCCGGGTTAGGGAAAGTTTTCACTTCACCTGCCTGCAAATCTAACACTGAAGATGAACTGCTGTAAATACCTCTTTGAGATGGAGGTGGTGTACCGCCTGGGCACAATCCCAGTTTATCGCCTGCGGCCAAATAAGCTGCTACATCTGCAGGTGCTACACACAATGTTTGAGGTGTGGAGCAACCACGGATCCTGTGGCATATTAGTATCTTATCATTGTTGATACCACATCTTACGTCCACTACATTTATTTTTACAGGAACATTGATAGCACATCCTTTGCTGTCTGTAAACCTGCATACATAAGTGGTAGTAACAGTTGGGCTTACTGTAATCGTAGCATTGGTTCCCAAAGCTCCCCAATTATAACTAACCACTCCAACTCCGCCAGATCCAACTGCAGTTATAGATACTGTCTGTGGACCATATCCCAGGAAGATAGTAGCAAGCGCCTGTCCAGCAACAGTTGGGTTAGGATTGATTACGAAACTGTGATTTATTTTAGGTGGCTGAATAAGTGTAAAGCTCTTCTCTGCAGTACAGTTATTTTTGTCTGTTACTTTTACAGAGTAAGTGCCATCTTTAAGTTTAGAAATATCTTCAGTTACAGCACCGTTAGACCATAAAAAAGTATAAGGAGCGGTACCACCAGTCACAGTCAGATTTATATTTCCGTTACTGCTCATGTAGCAGGATGGGTTACAAACAGAAGCCTTCAACTGTATGTTACAGGTGTTATTTACAGGTGTCCATACAAAAGTTGTGGCATCAGTTACACTGCCTACAGAAGCTGTGATATTATCTGTACCAGCTGTTGTACCAATATAGCAAAAATCAGCAACTCCACTGGCATTGGTATTTGCAAAACCAGTAGCGGCACTGTTAGGCCCTGTAATAGCGAAGTCAACCCGTACACCAGCTACCGCTGCATTAAACTGATCTTTTACAGTGGCAGTAAAACATTTGTTTATATTGACGGGGCTGGTACCATTTTTTGGAGCCAGTACCAAACTGTTAACCCTAGCAACGGGAGAAAATGATTGCCCGCCGAGGTAACCGTAAGAATCAAAATTTCCAAACCCATACACCAATAAACCAATAGGCAGGCTGCTGGAAACAGTATGCACACCATTTGCAACAGGCACTGTAGCACCAGAAAAACCGGTGGCCTGAATAGCGCTCCATGAGCCTGCATTTACCACCACCCCATCTACCATTACAGTACCAATATTTGCAGTTGGTGAAGTAATGTTAAGATAATTGGCAGGAATATTTGCAGTACCGGCAGATACCACATAAGAATTCAGGAACTGCTCATCTGGCGGCACCAGAGCAAAGAATGGATCAGATGTAACACCGTCTGCTTCTGAACTTCTTGAATACTGCCCCACCAAAATTGGTTGATTTGAAGTAACACGGTTGTAGGTGCCACTGGCTAAAATAGTTTCAAAAAATTCACCTGCGTTCAGCGTTGCTACTACAGCTCCGTTAACGCTTACAGAGGTTGCATTTGTTTGTGCCAAAAACCTAAACACATCTCCCTGCAAACGGGTAGCTAATGGTACAGTTAAAAAACTTTTACCCCAGGAACTCAATGGCGGCATTTGTTCTACCAAATGATCGCAAGCCCTTAAAGTGCCTGAGATATTGGTACACTGGGCACCGCCAAATACACTGATTGGTTTATCTGCGGTTACTTTAGTGCCAGAATAATCTGCACCATCTATCAGCGAACGCATCTGGAAAACCTGGCCCTGCTGTAAAATAATAGCTGAAGGAACACCTGCTGTAAATCCACCACTGGTTAATGATGAAGTAATTGTTACCGTAGTATTATTTTGAGTAGCCACAATGGTTGCCTGCGTAGGAAGGGCAAATGAAAAATCCCTGTTGTACCCCAAAACATAATATTCTGTTCCGATGGCATCTAAGGGAAAAGCCAGGTATGCATCGGTAGTAGCCTGTTGGGCATTCATTCCATAAACCGTTACTTCATTGGTAGCGGTAATGTGAATACCCTTATTATCTGGCACAAACTCTGATTGTACCTGAGCAGTACCAGGTATGGATACTACCTGTAATCCTCCGGCAGGTACATTTACCACCTGGTTAAAACCAATACCCGGAATATCAATTGTAACGGTAGAGGCTACTGGCCCGGTGATATATAATTCAGGATTGGGGCTTGCCTGGTTGCCCGGAAAACATATCCAGAATTCAGTGCCTTTGCTGTCTTGTGCAAAAACACTATTGGTAAGGCCTGCACAAATAAATAGTGTTAGTATCCATACCCTGCTGCTGTGTAAGATTTTGTTTAAGTAATGTTTCATAATTTTTTTTTAAAAGATTAAATAATTGGTTTGGTTTTCTATATGCTGTTTACCGTGATGTCTTTAAAACTGAAGTCGAGAATTTCTGCAACAAATACGGGATCGATTTCTGAAGGCAAGACAATACTTTTTTTATTTGCCGCATCTGTACAATCATTTGGCGTAGTGATCCCCGAAGAAAGAACCAGTTCTTTTTTTCCCATGAATCCATCTTTTATTTCTCCTGTCTGAATTTTAAAAATTTCTTTCCAGGTAACTTTTACTGAATAACTATTTTTATTATTGAATTTTAAAAACACCACTTTTTTACCATTACAAACCAGAATAGAGTGATAAAAATCAACATTGCCAATCGTTTTATCAAGTATCCATTCTGTGATGGCTGGTTTATCAGCAGGCTTTATCAAAGAGAAAATACTGAAATTGCAAAGCCTGTAATGAGAAGCTGATGTCGGGTTGATGGCAGATAATAAAAACAAGCATACTGCAAGCACAACAAAAAGTTTCTTTCTGTTACAATGCTTAAATCCTTTAATTGCTTTCATAATTGAAAATTTAGGTTTAATAAAATATTACTAAAAAAAATGAACTTTTGAAAAAAAGGGTGGTATCTACCAGTGTAAAGAGGTATTTAATCAGGATGATTGAGTTGAACGGATAATCATAAAGGATATTCGGTTTTATAAACAAACAGTAGCAGCACCTTGATGTTGCCTATATTACCATACTGGTACAAGCAAGCATAAAAGTCATTGTATTTCAGAAAAAAGGATAACCCTTAAAAGAATTAACAGCAACATTTTGGTACAGAGAAAGTAAAAATCAGGAACGGGGAATAGGGTCAGTAAGTATTGGATTTATGAAAACTATATTTGATTTACTAAAGTACAAATATTTATAACATTTCCAAATATTTTTCTATTATTTTTAAGAACAAGTTAGTAAATGGCTAACATATTTTGCTGCGTAACTTTTACCAAGTAGCAGCAGTACAGAACAACCTCTACACTGGCTGAAAAAAATTGATTTCTTCATCGAGGTTCAGGTGTGGATGCCGTGCTTTTAGTTCTATTACTTTTTGCAGGTGAATCTGTAAAAATTTTTTATGCTGTTCAGAAGTTGGGTTAAAGGGTTTGTGATTTTTTGCTGCATTGATAATATTAATTTCCTTCATCAGTTCTTTCGATTGGTCATCAATGCAGGTGGCAATAAATTTCTCCCACACATAATTGGTAGCTGCATAATTGGGGTGTACCATATCTTCTGCATAAAAACGGTAATCCCTTAAATCATCAATCACCAGTTCGTAAGCTGGGAAATAAAACAGCCGTTCATCTGCATCTGTCAATTGATGAATAGCCTGTATCAGGGCGGCTTTGCTGCGGTTATTTTCTACAAAGCCATCCCTTAAATGACGTACCGGGCTGATAGTGAAAATAATTTTTACTGCTGGGTTAAAAGTAAAAACTTTATCCAGCAAGGTTTTGAATGTAGCAGCTATTTCTGCCGGGGTTAATAATTTTTTATTGAATTTATCTGTAGGTACTTTGTGGCAATTGGCTACAACGCCCCCATCCCCGCTAGCCAGCGGGGAGTTATTCCACGTTTCCAATTCATAAACAAATGCAGAACCAACAGTAATTAAAACCCAGTTGGCTGTTTGCAAAAACTGGTATGCTGCCTGCTGCGAATGATTGATTTGTTGCAGGCATTTATTTTTGTCAGGATTAGAAAAACGGCTGTGATGTTCCCAACTGTACCAGCTTTCATTTTGATAAAATAAATCAGCTTCTGTGTATTGTTTTTTTTCAATGTAAGAATCAACTGACTTTATGATACTGATGGGATTGAATAAAATACCATTTGGATTTTCCAGCACACTAAACTTTAACTGCTTTAATTTACTGCCCATATTTTCTGTAAAGCAGGAGCCAATCAGCAACAGTTTTTCCTGGTGATTTATTTTCTTTGAAAATACTTTTGGAGTAAACGCTAATCTAAATTCCATTATACTAATTAAAAGACTATACAAATATTTCCATTGCCATCCTGCTGCATTCTTTCAGTGCTTCCCTGTCAAGGTTTTCAAGCATCCCCTGTTGATTAAAGTATGGTATCATCAGCTCCGTATCCATATTACCTACCAGTTCATCATCAGCCATCGGGCAGCCGCCAATTCCTTTTAAAGCCCCATCAAATCTTTTACAACCAGAGAGTAATGCTGCATCCAGTTTTTGTTTCCAGTTAGCACTGGTGCTGTGCAGGTGTACACCAATTTCTGTATTACTATACTTTGGTATCAGCACATTCAGCATGGATGAAACCTGCTCTGCTGTTGCCAGCCCAACAGTATCTGCCATTGAAATAATTTCAATATCCATCTGCACCATTTTATCCACCCATTTCATTACAATGGCTTCACTGTATTCATCTCCGTAAGGATTGCCAAAGCCCATTGAAATATAAACCACTAATTTTTTTTGGTTCTTGATACACAGGTTTTGAATCTCCGCTACCCTATCCAACGAGGCTTCCATATTACTGTTGGTATTTCGCAATTGAAAAGTAGGTGACACCGAAAAGGGAAAGCCCAGGTATGTTATTGCATCATGCAGCACCGCTTCTTCTGCACCACGAACATTGGCAACAATTGCCAGCAATTTACTCTTCGACTTATCCAATTTCAACCCATTCAACACATCAACCGTATCCGCCATTTGGGGTATTGCTTTGGGTGATACAAAACTGCCAAAGTCAATTGTATCAAACCCTACCTGCAGCAAAGCATTGATGTAAGTAATCTTTTTTTCAGTTGGTACAAAATGCTTCCACCCCTGCATAGCATCACGGGGACATTCTATCAATTTAATTGTATTGTTTTTTTTCAAATGAAACTTTTGTATGCTGCAAATTATCAAAAAAAAAGCAGCATATCTTTAATATGCTGCGCCTTAAATTTTATTTTTTCAAATTATTCAGCAGCTGTTATTTTCTTTTCATAAGCCGCCATCTTAGCAGCATCTTTTTTAACTTCATAAATATTTTTTAAAATCACCAGTGCCTGTTTGAAGTTGATTTTTTCAGAACTCTTTGGTTTTGTTAAACCAGCAAAGATGGTTTCTACAGCTTCTGCATAAGGGATCGCCGCATCCATTGCTTTTAACGACTCTGCATTTAATACTTTTTTCTTTTTTAAGTCATCTGGCTTGGAGCCATGTAACTTTCTTGCTTCATCAGCTATATCAATAGAATTATTGTATAAAAAATTGGTCAGTAAAAAATTGGCATCCAGTGTAGATTTTACAGCTATTGCTTTCTTCATTGTTTCCGCTAATTTGGCCTTATACACATCGGTATTAGCATTTTTCATTTCATCACTATAAATATAATGGTACAATTCCACTCCATAGTTGTAAGGCAAAGTATAACTTTCCGGGTGTTTTACCATCAGCTCTTCATACTTCTGGAATACCGCTGGTTTCGCCACGCCTTCCACTGCTTCTTCAATCTCTAAAGCCATCCAGTATTCCTCGTTCTTAGGGAAAAATTTTCTTCCTTTGGCTAATATATCTGCAAAAGCAGCATTGTCTTTTTTTGATTTATAATATTCAGCCTGCGCCTGGTAAGCGTCTATATATTGAATTTCAGAAACACCTGCATCAGTTAATTTTTTATAATACTCAGCTGCTTCATCTGCCTTTTTTATTTCATTTGCCGTAATGCCTATATACAAGACGAGTGTAGTGTCTAATGCCGATAATTTAAAGCCATTATTACCGATGATATTATTGGCTACAATGTAATCATGTACTGCCAGTGCCTTTTTAAAATTTGCATTAGCTGCAGCTACATTTTTATCGGTATATGATTTTACTCCCAGGTCAGAATAGTAGGCTGCATACAAATCAAAAAAAACGCTGTTATTTAGGTCTTGCAGCAGTTCAGCCTTGGCATCCATCTCCATATATTTTTTTAATGCTTCAAATGCCTGGGCTTTTAACTCACCGCTCTGTTCAATCGTTTTGGAAGAATCTTTCGATAACTGGTTATAGATATATCCTTTATAAAACCAGCCTTCCGGCTTTTTTGCATTCTTCTCAACCGTTAAAAATTTATCTATCACATCTTTTGCTTTGGCAGCCTGCGCTTTATCTGTCTGCATTAAGAAAGTGAATTTTTTAACTTCGTCGATATCCTGCGCCACTACAATATTTACTGCTATTGCAAGCAGGGTTATTAAAGAAAACTTCTTCATTTCATATACATTTTAGTCGTTAAAGGTATTAGTTTGTTTGTAATTTAAAAGGAAATTTACCATAATTTTCATAAACCATGCCATAATGGAAACCTGGTAAAATTACCAGACAAAAATAACAATATCTTCCGCCTTATTAATGCCCTGCTGTATCCTACATTTGCAGTGAATGATTTCTCAAAACAGCATACAACAAATACTTAGCCGGATCGATATTATCGAGATTGTGGGCTCGTATGTAAAATTAAAAAAAAGAGGCACCAATTACATTGGCCTCTGCCCTTTTCACAATGAGAAATCACCGTCCTTTACTGTATCGCCTGCCAAAGAAATTTATAAATGTTTTGGCTGCGGCAAAAGTGGCAACAGCATTGGCTTTTTAATGGAGCTGGAAAAATACAGTTATGTAGAAGCCCTGCGCTGGCTGGCCAACAAGTACAATGTAGAACTTGAAGAAACAGAAACCAGCCCCGAGCAAAAACTGGTACAGCAAAGCGCCGACAGCCTTTACATCATCAACAATTTTGCACAAAAATTTTTCAGTGATTATTTATTGAATACAGAAGAAGGCAGGGATGTAGGGCTGAGTTATTTAAAACACCGGGACTTTAATGAAGAGATCATAAAAAAATTCCAGATCGGTTTTAACCCGGAAGGAAGAGATGGCTTTACCACAGCAGCTCTGAATGCACAATACAATATTGAACTGCTGCAAAAAAGCGGGCTGGTAACTGTACGAGATGAAAGGCCAATGGATAACTATCGTGGCAGGATCATCTTTCCAATTCATAATCAAAGTGGAAAAGTATTGGGCTTTGGTGCCAGGATATTAAAAACAAATGACAAGGCTCCGAAGTATATCAACACACCGGAAAATGAAATTTATGTAAAAAGTAAAATTTTATACGGCAGTTATTTTGCCCGCCAGGCCATTGATAAAGCAGATGAATGTTTGCTGGTAGAAGGTTATACAGATGTGGTATCGCTGCATCAGGCAGGCATTGAAAATGTGGTGGCCAGTGGTGGTACATCGCTTACCCCAGATCAACTTAGGCTGGTAAAAAAATACACCAACAACCTCACTATTATTTATGATGGCGACAGTGCCGGCATCAAAGCAGCACTTCGTGGCATGGACCTGGCTTTTGAAGCCAGCCTGAATGTAAAGCTGGTACTGATACCGGATAATGAAGACCCGGATAGTTATGTAAACAAAGTAG
The DNA here is from genome assembly GCA_031371545.1 of Chitinophagaceae bacterium. Lineage (GTDB taxonomy): Bacteria > Bacteroidota > Bacteroidia > Chitinophagales > Chitinophagaceae > Ferruginibacter. The sequence goes on along the minus strand of JANMJU010000052.1, from coordinate 8,696 downwards.
GTGCTGAAGCATTCAGGGATTTTATTGCTGCAAATAAAAAAGATTTTATTCTGTTTCAGTTAGGGGTATCCTTAAAAGATGCCGGTGCTGATTCTACAAAAAAATCTGCCTTGGTAAACCAAGTGGCGGAAACCATTTCCAAGATCAACAAAGCAGAAGATTTTACCAAGCAGCAGGACTACATAAAGCAGTGTGCTGAATTATTAAAAATTGAAGAAGGCGGCCTGCATGCACTGGTAAATAAATTTATTAGGGAAAGAATCAGCAAAGAAGAAAATAAGCTCAGCCGTGACGATGCCAATGATGCTTACAATCAAAGCCATCAGCCTTTTGAAATAGAAGAAGATGCACTGGTACTCCTGAATAAAGATGAGCTGCATGAAAAAGCAATGGTAAGAAGTTTACTGGAATTTGGGTTGAAACAATGGGACGAACAGCAACGGGTAGCCGATCATATTTTTTCTGAGATTGAGATAAACAACCTGGAAGAATTGATTGACAACAAAAACCTGGTGGCCATAATGAAAGCCTACAAAATATTATACGATGAAGGCCTTGAACCAACAGCCAAAACTTTCCTGTACCACGAAAATTTAGAAATGGGTTCACTGGTAGTAAACATTATGGATTACAATTATGAGATCAGCCCCAATTGGAAGGAATTTTATGAAGGCAAAATTTTCAGCCGGGAAGACTTGTACCTGGATGAAGTTTTTTCCACTTTGAATTATTTAAAGCTAAGAAAGATAAAACGCATGATGGATGAAAACCAGCGTGACCTTGAGAAAAGCCATAATGCAGAAGAGCAATTGATGTTGCTGCAGGTACATCAGCATCTTAAAAAAGCAGAGATAGAACTGACACAAAAAATTGGTACGGTAATATTCAGGTAAGCCAGTTACCGGCTAAAGTTTTTTATTTCATATTTCACATCCCCAAACTTCCCCCTATTCGGTATTGCAAAAAGAAGTTTTTGTTTCTACATTTATAGCAGCAAAATTTTCTCCCATGAAATTATTAGTCCCTCCTTTACTCGGGTGCATCCTGTCTTTTCAGCTCTTTGCACAAACAGATACTGAATTTCCCAAAGAGTTTATCATGCATGTAAAATTGCATAATGGCATGGTTACAAATTTTACTAATGCCCCCGATGTGTATATTGGCGGCATACAGTTGATTCCTCAATACACTTTTGTACCAACAAAACTCAGGGGCGGTATTATTGGTGATGTGTATTACACCGGCAAAAAAATACAGGCTGCTGTTGGCCCCACTATTTCTTTTAAATTAAAAACTTTTAAGGCTGCCCCTTTTGGCAGTGTTGGTAATTTAAATATTAATATTGATCACCTGTGGGGTACCAATAAAGAGCGTTTGTTTGGCGGAGGAATGAATGTGGATCTTGGCAACAAAATAGTAATTGGGCTTTCTGCACACAGGGATTATAACCTAAATACCTGGTGGCTGCAAAATACACTGGCCATACGTATCAGCAAAATCAAGAAACTACCACAACTTTAATCAATAAAATAATTACTCATGAGCAGGGCATTAGTTATCAGCGGTGGCGGATCTAAAGGGGCTTTTGCCGTAGGCGTATTAAAAAAATTATTTAGTACCTATCCGGAGCTGAAGTTTGACCTATTTGTTGGCACCAGTACGGGATCATTGATAGTGCCATTGGTGGCATTGAATGATATGGATTCTCTTGAAAAATTATACAGCAATCAAAAAACCGAAAACATTGTATTGCAGGGGAGATTGGCTGACAGGATTAATGATGTAAGTATTTTTGACGCCAGTCCGCTGAAGAAGCTGCTGGGAAAAAATTATACCGATCAGCGCTATGATGAAATTATAGCCACCGGAAAAAAATTATTTTTTACCACTACCTGCCTACAGAGTGGGCAACTGGTGGTGTACACAAATAGTGATGAAGCCGGGGATCCTGCAAATTATGAAGTAAAAAAAATTGTAAGTGCCGAGCATTTTCGCCAGGCGGTACTTGCTTCTGCCTGCCAGCCTGTTTTTATGCAACCGGTAAAAGTAAATTTGAGTATCCCTGGCGATCCGGAACAAAATTTTCAATATGTTGATGGTGGTGTGAGGGAATATGCAGGCATTCAAATGGCCATTGATAATGGGGCAACAGAAATTTTCACCATTTTATTATCTCCTGAAAAAGATGGCGGAGAAGATACTGCCGAACTAACCAACCTGTTTTCTATCCTGAGAAAGACCATAGATATTTTTACTGATGATGTAGGCAAAAATGATTTAATAATACCAGAACAATACAATGAAGCATTGCTTTACATAGATGCTGTAAAAAAGAAAATGATACGCAATGGAATCAGCAGCGACCAGGTGAAAGAATTTTTCACTATCCGTGGAAGAGAAAGCCCTTACGAAGATAAAGTGCCAATAAAGATGTACATCTTCAGGCCCAAAGAAACTTTGAATGGCGGCCCGGGAGGATTAAGTTTTGATCCTGCAGCAATGACGGATATGATCAACAAAGGAAATGGAGTAGCGAATGATTTTATTGCTTCCCTTGATCCGGGTGATATTACCTGGGCATAATACATTTTGCACTTCAACTTCACAATAAATAAAAAGGAGCAAGAAATTAATCTTGCTCCTTTTACTATCATTCAATCATTTGCCTATTTGCAAACTGTTTACTCTTCTTCATCAAAACTCATTGCTTCTTTTGTAGTCATCAGCAATTCGTATTCTTCTTTACTGCCTACGATCATATTTTCAAACTCACGTAAGCCTGTACCTGCAGGTATTGGGTGACCGGTAATAACGTTCTCTTTCAAGCCCATCATCAAATCGGTTTTACCCTGTATTGCAGCGGAGCTTAATACTTTGGTGGTTTCCTGGAACGATGCAGCAGATATCCAGCTTTGTGTACCCAACGATGCTTTGGTAATACCCAGCAACAATGGTGAAGAGGTGGCAGGACTTGCATCCCTGTACTCAACCAACTTCTTATCTGCCCTTCTAAGGATAGAGTTTTCTTCCCTTACATCACGGAGCGTAACGATCTGACCAGTTTTTAATTTAGCACTTTCGCCATGTTCAGTAATTACCTTTTTGTCAAAGATGTTATCGTTTTCTGTATTAAATTCTAATTTATCTTCTGTATCACCTTCTAAGAATATGGTATCACCAGCATCTTCAATGGTTACCTTACGCATCATCTGGCGAACAATTACTTCAACGTGTTTATCATTGATCCTTACACCCTGCAAACGGTAAACTTCCTGTATCTCATTTACAACATATTCCTGTACTGCAAACGGGCCTTTAATAGAAAGAATATCTGCCGGTGCAATCTGACCATCACTTAAGGCAGCTCCTGCTTTTACAAAGTCACCATCCTGAACAAGAATCTGGCGTGTTAATGGAACTAAGTATTTTCTTACCACACCATCTTTTGCTTCCACAATGATTTCCCTGTTACCACGTTTGATATTTCCGAAAGCAACCACACCATCAATTTCACAAACTACTGCAGGGTTACCCGGGTTCCTTGCTTCAAACAATTCAGTTACTCTTGGCAAACCTCCCGTGATATCTTTCAATTTGCTTAATACCCTTGGAATTTTCACCATTACCTGCCCACTTCTCACTGCATCACCTTCTTCCACCACAATATGGCTTCCTACTGGTAAGTTATAATTCTTATGTTCTTTGCCTTCAATGATAATAGCCGGCAATTTGGTCTTATCTTTTGTTTCAATTACCACTTTCTCTTTATGGCCTGTTTGTTCATCTGCTTCTTCACGAACAGTAACACCTTCTATCACTGCATCAAACTTAACCGTACCAACAATTTCAGAAACGATAACATTGTTGAACGGATCCCAGGTACAAATGGTATCGCCTTTGGTAACCTTTTGGCCATCCTTTACATTTAAGGTAGCACCGTAAGGAACGTTGTTGGTAATTAATAAACGGTCGTTCTTAACATCCATGATCCTAACCTCACCTGTACGTCCGATAACAACATGTATTTTTTTACCTTCATTATCTTCTGTTGCTACAGTTCGCAATCCATCAAACTGGATAGTACCGTCAAACCTTGCAGGCATAGTAGATTCTACTGAAGCAGAACCGGCCACACCACCCACGTGGAAAGTACGAAGCGTTAACTGTGTACCAGGCTCACCAATTGACTGAGCTGCGATGATACCTACTGCATCACCTTTCTGAGCCAGGTATCCTGTTGCCAGGTTTTTACCATAACATTTTACACAAACACCTCTCTTGCTTTCGCAGGTCAATACCGAACGTATTTCAACTGATTCCAATCCGCTTTCTTCAATTTTTTGTGCTTCATCCTGTGTAATTTCTTCACCGGCTTTTACCAGTAATTCTTCCGTTACCGGATGGAACACATCATGCAAAGAAGTACGTCCTTCAATCCTGTCGCTTAATGGTTCAATAATATCTTCGTTATCTTTTAAAGCTGAAGTAGCAATACCACGAAGGGTTCCGCAATCTTCATCTTTGATTACCACATCCTGTGCAACATCCACCAGCCTACGTGTTAAGTAACCGGCATCCGCTGTTTTCAGAGCCGTATCTGCCAAACCTTTACGGGCACCATGCGTAGAGATAAAGTATTCCAATACATTCAATCCATCTTTAAAGTTGGACAAGATTGGGTTTTCAATAATCTCACTGCCCGATGAACCGGATTTACGAGGCTTAGCCATCAATCCTCTGATACCAGCCAACTGTTTAATTTGTTGTTTACTACCCCTTGCTCCGGAATCAAGCATCATGTACACAGAGTTGAAACCCTGTTTATCTGCTGCCAGCTCTTTAATCAGTGTCTCTGTAATCCTTGTATCCACACGGCTCCAGATATCTACTGTTTGGTTGTAACGTTCATTATTGGTGATTAAACCCATATTGTAGTTTTCCCAAACCTCATCTACTTCTACGGTAGCATTGTCAATCAACTGTTGTTTTACATCTGGAATAATCAGGTCATTAATATTGAACGACAATCCTCCACGGAATGCCATACGGTATCCCAATGTTTTGATATCATCCAGAAATTTGGCAGTAATAGGAACATTGGTCCATTTAATGATGTCACCAATAATTTCCCTTAAAGATTTTTTGGTTAACAAAGCATTGATAAAACCTACTGTTTTAGGAACATGCTGGTTGAACAATACACGTCCAACAGTAGTCTCTATTAATTTATAAGTTAGGCTGCCATCTTCGTTTCTGAAATTTGCTTTTACCCTGATGTGTGCATGAAGATCAAGCTGCTGTTCATTGTATGCAATGATTACTTCTTCTGCAGAATAAAATGCTTTGCCTTCGCCTTTTACTTTTTCTGTATCAGTTGATTTTTTACCCTTAGTGATGTAATACAATCCAAGTACCATGTCCTGAGAAGGAAGGGTGATTGGTGTACCATTTTGTGGGTTCAAAATGTTGTGAGAAGAAAGCATTAATAACTGGGCTTCCAGAATAGCAGCGTTGCTCAAAGGAACGTGTACCGCCATCTGATCACCATCGAAATCCGCATTGAACGCTGTTGTTACCAACGGGTGCAACTGTATCGCTTTACCTTCAATCAATTTTGGCTGAAAAGCCTGTATTGACAAACGGTGAAGCGTTGGAGCCCTGTTCAACATTACAGGATGTCCTTTCAAAATATTTTCTAAGATATCCCAAATAACAGCTTCTTTTTTGTCTACCAGTTTACGGGCAGACTTCACTGTTTTTACAATACCTCTTTCAATTAATTTTCTAATAATAAATGGCTTGAATAATTCAGCAGCCATATCTTTTGGTAAACCGCATTCATGCATTTTCAATTCAGGTCCTACCACAATAACAGAACGACCAGAATAGTCAACACGTTTACCCAACAGGTTCTGACGGAAACGCCCTTGCTTACCTTTCAAAACATCACTCAAAGATTTCAATGCACGTCCACCTTCTGCTTTTACAGCATTTGATTTACGGCTGTTATCAAACAGTGAATCGATCGCTTCCTGCAGCATCCTTTTTTCATTGCGAAGGATTACTTCAGGCGCTTTAATTTCCAACAACCTTTTTAAACGGTTGTTACGGATAATTACACGACGGTATAAATCATTCAGATCAGAAGATGCAAAACGGCCACCATCCAATGGAACCAATGGACGTAATTCCGGTGGAATAACCGGTATGTATTGCATCACCATCCATTCAGGACGGTTGTTAATTCTTGTATTGGCATCACGGAAGCTTTCTACTACGCTTAGACGCTTTAAAGCATCTGCTTTACGTTGCTGTGAAGTTTCACTTGCAGCAGCGTTACGCAGATCAAATGATAATTGATCCAGGTCAATGCGCTGTAACAGATCATGCACCGCTTCAGCACCCATCTTGGCGATGAATTTATTTGGATCTTCATCTGACAGGTGCTGGTTATCTTTCGGCAAAGTATCCAGGATATCAAGATATTCTTCTTCAGTTAAGAGGTCGCCAAAGTTTTGTCCTTTATCTGCACGGATACCAGAATTGATTACCACAAAACGTTCGTAGTAAACAATGGTTTCTAATTTCTTAGAACTCATACCCAGCAAATAACCAATCTTATTTGGCAAAGACTTAAAGTACCAGATATGCACCACAGGCACCACCAATTTGATGTGACCCATTCTTTCACGGCGTACTTTCTTTTCTGTTACTTCCACACCGCAACGGTCACACACAATTCCTTTGTAACGGATACGCTTGTACTTTCCGCAGGCACATTCATAATCTTTTACCGGGCCAAAAATCCTTTCGCAAAACAAGCCATCTCTTTCAGGTTTGTAAGTACGATAGTTAATGGTCTCAGGTTTCAACACTTCGCCAAAGCTTTTTTCCAGGATGCTATCCGGAGAAGCTAAACCAATAGTGATTTGTGAAAAGGTTGGCCTTGGGCGGTTTTCTTTTTTGAATGCCATATTTCTAATTGATAATTTTAATTTGATAATTGATAATTCTTTTGGAACGATCATTTAATCTTAACTCAACATCATGTGAATGGTCAATGGTGAAATATTGATTATTCACCATCGACCATTGACTATATTATTCGAAGTTTAGATCTAATCCCAATCCTCTTAATTCATGCACCAATACATTGAATGATTCAGGAATACCAGGCCTTGGAATGTTTTCACCCTTCACAATTGCTTCATAAGTTTTAGCCCTTCCAATGATGTCATCAGATTTAAGCGTCAACAATTCCTGCAATATGTTGGATGCACCATAAGCCTCAAGTGCCCAAACCTCCATCTCTCCAAAACGCTGACCACCGAATTGAGCTTTACCACCCAACGGTTGCTGAGTAATCAAACTGTATGGTCCGATTGAACGGGCATGCATCTTATCATCCACCATGTGATGAAGTTTAATTACATAGATAATACCAACCGTTGCTTTTTGATCAAAACGGTCACCTGTTTCACCATCATATAAATAGGTGTGACCGAATGTTGGTAAACCAGCTTTGCCAATATAACCGGCAATTTCATCTACACTGGCACCATCAAAAATTGGGGTGGCAAATTTGCAACCTAACTTTTCACCGGCCCAGCCTAATACAGTTTCGTAAATCTGTCCCAAATTCATACGACTTGGCACCCCCAATGGATTCAGTACGATATCAACCGGAGTTCCATCTTCTAAGAACGGCATATCTTCGGCACGAACAATTTTAGCAACAATACCTTTATTACCGTGACGACCCGCCATCTTATCTCCCACTTTCAGCTTACGTTTTACAGCTAAATAAACTTTGGCCAATTTCAATACACCTGCAGGTAATTCATCACCAATACTGATGTTAAATTTCTCTCTTTTGTAGCGTCCTAATTCTTCGTTGAATTTGATACTGTAGTTGTGTAACAACACATTGATCAACTCATCCACTTTTACATCACCTGTCCATCCCAAAGGATTTACATTTAGATAATCAATATTAGATAAGTTCTTTTGATTGAATTTGGCTCCTTTACCAATCAGCATTTCTCCAAAATTGTTGCTAACTCCTGATGATGTTTTTTCTTTCAATAAAGTCTGTAACTTATTGGTAAGCATCTCCAAAAGATCAATTTCATTTTTCTCATGCACTTTTTCAATCTTATCCAAACTAGCCTTTTCCCTTACCTTGGCATTCTTATCTTTCTTAGCACGCTGGAACAACTTCTTGTTGATAACAACACCTTCTGTTCCGCTTGGCGCTTTTAATGAGGCATCTTTTGCATCACCGGCTTTATCACCAAAGATGGCACGTAACAACTTCTCTTCAGGAGTTGGATCACTTTCACCTTTTGGAGTTATTTTACCAATAATTATATCACCTTCTTTAATGTGTGCACCAACACGGATGATACCATTTTGATCCAGATCTTTAGTTGCTTCTTCACTTACGTTTGGACTATCAGGTGTCAATTCTTCTTCACCTAATTTAGTATCCCTAACTTCAGTTTCAAACTCACTAATATGAATAGAAGTAAATAAATCTTCTTAAACCACCTTTTCAGAAATCACAATCGCATCTTCAAAATTGTATCCCTTCCATGGCATGAACGCAACTTTTAAATTACGTCCTAATGCCAATTCACCACCTTTAGTTGCATATCCTTCAGTCAAGAAATCACCTTCTGTAACTTTCTGTCCTT
>JANMJU010000041.1:0-15713 GCA_031371545.1 Chitinophagaceae bacterium | reverse complement strand
ATTTCAGCACCTAAATTTTTTATGATGCCTAATGCAGCTAAATCATCATTGCTCTTTCCGGGATTATGAATAATGGTTTCACCATCATGCAGCAAAGCCGCTGCACAAGCCCGTTGCATCGAACTTTTGGAAGTTGGTGCATTTATTATACCTGATATTTTGGAAGGATTTACTTTCACTATCATAAAAGCACTCTAAGTTTTTGAACTCTCTTAAGCCCCTCCTTCGGAGGGGTTAGGGAGGCCTATTAAATTTTCTAATTGCAGCATCGGGATAGGCTTTACGATGCCCTCTCCTATTTTATTCAGTAAAATAAAATTCATTTCACTGCTTACTCTTTTCTTATCCATCTTAAGCAAATTCCATATTTTTTGTTTGTCAAAATCCAGGGCTGATGTGAGCTGGTATTTTTCTATCAATTGTTTTACTCTTTCCTTTTCGGCTGAATTAAAATGATTGAGTTTTTCTGAAATAGTACAAGCTGCCATCATACCCACACTCACAGCATGGCCATGTGGCAGTTGATAAACATTTTCAATGGCGTGGCCCAATGTGTGTCCAAAATTCAACAGCTTCCTGTCGCCTTTTTCAAATTCATCTGCCAGCACCACCGTGGTTTTTATCTGCACATTTTTTTCAATCAATGCAGCCAGCATATTTTTATCCAACTGAAAATTTTCAATCATATTTTGCTCCAGCAGCGAAAACAAGCCTGCATCTTTTATACAGGCATGTTTAATGATTTCAGCAAATCCATTGATCCATTCGGCCTGTGGCAAAGTTTGCAGCAATGAATAATCAAACAATAAAAATGCCGGTTGCTTAATTAACCCAACCAAATTTTTATATGCACCAACATCCACTCCATTCTTTCCTCCTATTGATGCATCCACCATTGCCAAAATACTGGTGGGCACAAATCCAAATTCCAATCCCCTCATATACACACTGGCAGCATAGCCTGTAATATCTGTAACCACGCCTCCGCCTACCCCAATAATAAAGCTGTTCCTGTCTGCTTCCATTTCAATCAACTGCTGAATGATATTATCAACTGCAGCCTGCTGCTTGTATTGCTCTCCGGCTTTTATCACAATGGTTTGCCAGCCTTCAAAAACAGCCGCCTGTGCAGCAAATACATTTTCATCAGTAATTAAAATCGTTTTCTCTTTCGGTACAATTTGTTCCAGGTAAGAAAAGGATGCATCAAAATAATAAGACGTCCCCCCATCCCCTAAAAGGGGTTTATTTGAAGCGTCTGCTAGTTCTGATGCTTTAATAATTTTCATATGCCAATTCCATTATTTCCTAAAAAATGTCTGAAAAAAATACTCCAAAATCCCCCTTTAGCAGATAGGGGTTAACTATTCATCACTTTATTCTGATGATTGATACTTTCCAAATGCACCGCATCAAAATACTTAGTGATAAATTCATTACTCAGTCCCAGTGCTTCGCCTTTTTTGGTAGCCTTCTGCAAAATTTCATTCCACCGGTTAGTCTGTAAAATGGTGATATTATTTTCTCTTTTAAATACACCGATCTTATCAGCAATTTTCATCCGCTGCCCAATCAATGTAAGCAATTCGTCATCCAAATGATTGATCTGCTCTCTTAGGGTAGCCAATGCCGTAAGGAAATCAGCCTTGTCTGTATTTTCACTTCTCCAGATCAGTGCATCCAGCATTTCTGCCAAACGCTCTGGTGTAATTTGCTGCTTGGCATCACTCCAGGCATTATCCGGATCAATATGGCTTTCAATCATCACACCATCAAAATCAAGATCAATACTTTTTTGTGCCACCTGCTGCAGCATGTGCCTGTTGCCGCAAATGTGCGAAGGATCGCAGATCAATATCATTTCAGGAAACCTGCGTTTCATTTCAATTGGCAGGTGCCACATCGGTGCATTGCGGTATTCAGTGTTGCCATAATTAGAGAATCCACGATGGATCATTCCCACTTGTTTGATACCGGCTTTTTGTATCCGCTCAATACCACCACTCCACAATTCCAGGTCGGGATTGATAGGATTTTTTATCAGCACCGGAATATCAACACCCCGAAGAGCATCTGCCACTTCCTGAACGCTGAATGGATTGACGGTAGTTCTTGCACCAATCCAAAGCATGTCCACATCAAACTGCAAAGCATCTTCTACATGCTTGGCAGTAGCCACTTCCACAGTGGTGGGCAACCCTGTAATTTTCTTTGCCTGTGCCAACCAAGGCAGCCCTTTTACACCAATCCCTTCAAACAATCCGGGTTTGGTACGTGGCTTCCATATCCCGGCTCTCAGTATATCCACTTTGCCTGTTTTGGCCAGTCGGGTAGCGGTTTCCAGCACTTGTTCTTCTGTTTCTGCACTGCATGGCCCACTGATAACCAGTGGGCGCTTTGCCCATTTTTCCTGTATTAACTCTTTCATGTTTGATGTTTGTGTTGACATTGTAAATTTAATTTTTTACCCATTACCGGGCAGGTTATTGATTAGTTATTTTATTTTTTGTTTCCTACATTTTATTTTTATTCAACATTGTTGCGTCGCACTCTTGTACTAATATTATTCTATTCAGCACTGCCTTATCATTTATACAGCCTGCTGCAATTTTGTAACCCTGTAGGTATAAATTCTTTTCATCAAATTACCCCCAAACCAAATTCATCATTTCATCTTTCTGCCCAGGTTGTAAAATCCATTTCAAATTTTATTTCTCCTTTTCCATGTATTCCCACTTCTTTCCAACCCTGCATCCGGTAAAATTTTTCTGCTCTTGTATCCGGGCTTGTACCCAGCCAAACTGTTTCTTTTGTTTGGTTAAAATACCAGTCCAGCATTTCATCATGCAAGTTTTTCCCAATCCCTTTTCTGTCGTAATCCGGATGCACAAAAAGTGCCCAGATATTTTTATCTTTTAAATCAACAATTGAAAAACCCACCACCACATCATCTGCCAAACAAACCCAGCCTTTGCCCCGGTGAAATAAATATTCTTCCACATCAGCATCTGTAACCAATGCCGGGTTGCTTAACCTATTTTCCTTAACCGCATTTCTTACCAATTGTATTTGCTTTATGTCTCCAATCCGGGCATCTCTGAAAATCATTCTAAAATCCTTTTAATCTTATTGGCATTCTCCATCAGTTCTATCAAATATTTCATATTCTCTTTTTCCAGACTGGCTTTAAATTTTCTCAACTGGCTAATGTGTTCATTCAAAACATCCAGCACATTTTCCCTGTTCTGCATAAATATCGGTGCCCACATTGCAGGATTACTTTTTGCAAGCCGTACGGTACTTTCAAAACCACCACCTGCCAATTCAAAAATGGCATCTTCTTCTCTTTCTTTTTCCAAAACTGTATTAGCCAACGCAAAGGAAGTGATATGTGATATATGGCTCACATACGCCGCATGTATATCATGGTTATAAGCATCCATATACACAATGTTCATCCCAATTGCTTTGTAAATTTCTTCTACTTTCTCCACTGCAGCTGCATCGCTTTTCTCTTTCTCACAAATAACACAGGCCCTGCCTGCAAAAGCCCCTCTCACAGCGGCTTCCGGCCCACTGTATTCGGTACCCCACATGGGATGTGTTGCCACAAAACGCTTACGCATCGGGTGATCTTTCAATGCATCACATAAAACAAATTTTGTTGATCCTGCATCCACTACAATCTGCTGATCATTCACCATGTCCATTACCTGCTTCACCACAGGAATCGTTGCATCAACTGGTATTGATACATAAATAAAATCACTTTGCTTAACGGCTTCCTCCAATGGTAATGCTTCATCAATAATACCCAGTTCTTTTGCCCTTTTCAAACTGGCTTCTGAACGGCCCACGCCAATAATTTTCTTTGCAAAGCCTTTCTCTTTTAGCGCCAGTGCAAATGAACCTCCAATTAATCCAACTCCAATTATGGTAACGTTGTTAAACATTTTTTTCAATTACGAATGATGAATTTGAAATTTTAGATCGAAAGCTTTTGATCCTGGTAATTGATTCTTCAATTTTTTGCTCTGTGCTGCAAAGGCTCACCCTAACAAATCCATTACCGGCACTTCCAAAAATTCCGCCGGGTGTAATGAATACACTGGCGCCATGCAACACTTCATCACTCAGCTCATACCCATCTTTATATTTCGCAGGAATAGAAGCCCACACAAACATGCCAGCCTGTGTTTCGTCAAATACACAATCCAGTAATTTTAATAAATCAAATACTTTTTCTCTTCTGGCCCGGTACACTTTATTTACTTCATCATGCCAGTCCTGCCCCAGTTCCAAAGCCTTTGCTGCTGCTAATTGTACGGGTAAAAACATCCCGCTGTCCATATTGCTTTTAAACCGAAGCACTTCATTTATTTTATCTTTCGCTGCCACCATCATACCCACTCTCCAGCCCGCCATATTATGCGATTTGCTCAATGAGTTTAATTCAATAGCCACATCTTTTGCCCCTTCCACACTCAGTAAACTCATCGGGTTATCATTCAAAATAAAACTGTAGGGATTGTCATGCACCAATAAAATATTGTGCCGCTTTGCAAATGCCACCAATTGCTCCAATACTTTTTTTGCAGGCAACTGCCCGGTCGGCATTTGAGGGTAATTGATAAAAAGAGCTTTTACTTTTAATGATGGATTTTCTTCTATTAAATTTTCCAATTGGCTGAAATCTGGATAATAATTATTCTCCTTTTTCAAATCATAAAATAATGGCGTGGCACCAGAAATTTTTATAGCGCTTGCATAAGTTGGGTAGCCCGGGTTGGGAACCAATACAGCAACACCAGCTTCAAAATACGTCATACAAATATGCATGATGCCTTCTTTACTTCCTATCAGCGGCAATATTTCTGTGTCTGCATCCAGCTCTACTGCATACCATTTTTTATACCAGTTGGCAATAGCTTTTCTCAATACCGGGCTGCCTTTATAATTCTGATACGCATGCTGATTGGGCTTTAAAGCTTCTTCATGCAATGCTTTAATTACATCTGGATGTGGCGGCAGGTCGGGGCTGCCAATACCCAGGTTGATTACCTGTTTGCCGGCCTTATTCAGTTCATCAATTTCCCTCAGCTTCTGAGAAAAATAATATTCACCAATACCTTCTAATCTTTTTGCTGCTTGCATACTTTTGTTTTTTATTACACGAATTTTTACGAATTACACTAATTATTAAAACTCATTTATGATCAACGATTCGTACAATTAGTGTAATTCATTTTAATTAGTGTAATCAAAAATTATTTTATTTTGCCATTTTTATAAACTCCCAACACCTGTAAATCTTCTGTTTTCTTTTCTACTTCTGCCAATGCCTGTGTGAGCTGTTCTTTTGAATCAAACTCCAAGTCGGCATGAAACGAATATTTAAAATCACTTCCGGGTATCGGCATTGATTGCAGTTTGCTCAAGTTGATCCCTGCTTCTGCAATATTGGTCAATACATTTGCCAGGCTCCCTTTTGAATGATCTGTATGAAAATTAATAGATGCTTTATTGGCGCCTTCCACTTCTTTCGCTACATCCGGCCTTTGCAATATTAAAAACCTGGTGTAATTATTTTTTAATGTATGAATGTTTGGAGCAATCATATCCAACTGGTAAATCTCTGCCGCCAGCCTGCTGGCAATTGCTGCAATATGCTTGCTGTGGTGTTTGTGAATATGTTTGGCACTGAGTGCTGTATCTTCTGTTTCCACCAGTTTCCAGTTGTATTTATCTAAAAAACCAAAGCATTGCTGTATCGCCATCGGGTGAGAGTGCACCTCTTTTATGTCTTCCAGTTTTACCCCAGGGTTTACCAGCAGGTTTTGTTTTATCTGTAAATATATTTCTCCCACAATTTGCAGGTTACTTTTTTGCAATAAATTATAGTTGGGCAAGATACTTCCTGCAATAGAATTTTCAATTGCCATTACGCCGCCATTACTTTCTTTTTTATTACCGGCAATTTTTATTACCTCCCTGAATGTAGCACAGCATATCACTTCCACCTCCCTGCCATAAAACTGGCGGGCTGCTTCCTGGTGAAAACATCCTTCAAAGCCCTGTATAGAAACTTTGGTTTCTTCCTTTTCTTTTTTTACCGAAGCACCTTCAAGATTTGTCATATCACTCTTTGTAAAATTCTTTTTTTGGGTATTCATATTCAGGATCACCTGCTTTTTTGAAATCCGGGATAATTACAAAAAAAATCCCGGCTTTTAGCCGGGAACCTTTGTATGTTAATCTGTTTTAGTCATTAATAGTTAACAAAAGATTCCCTGCCTATTTTTAAAATAATAGTTAAAATAAAATCGGGTATATTTTGTGGCTTTGGTCATGTTGAGTAACAAAAATAAGTAGGAAAAAAGTATCTGCCAATATTTTTTTCAATAAACCAGCAAATAAATTGAAAATATTTCACCAAAAACTAAAGTCAGCAATACTTTCAATAAATTATTTTACAAAAAGAGACGCCCCTAAGAATAGGGGCGACTTTAACGATTGCTTGCCATATGAAAAACTTTTATATAGAACCGGCTTAAATTATGCAAGCAACAAACCGGCTAGAAAATTTTAGTGTTTTACTGCAGCTTTAACTGAATCTACAGCTTTATTAGCAGCAGCTTTGGTAGAATCAACCATAGCAGAAGCAGCAACTTTAGTAGAATCAACTACAGCAGAAGTAGCAGCTTTAGTAGAATCAACTACAGCAGAAGTAGCCGCCTTGGTTGAATCAATTGCATTTTCAGCTGATTTAGAAGAATCATTACAAGCTGCGAAAGTAGCAGCGATAGCGAAAACAAAAAGTACTTTTTTCATTTTTTGAGATTTTTAATTTGTTAATTATAGTCATTAATACTGCCACCCTAAAAAAGTAACCCATCTTTTTTTAAAAATTTTTTTTTCGTTGCTTTGGGTTACTATTGCAGGTATAAACGTATTAATAACAGACCGGTGAGTATTATAGAACAAGAACAATTATTACTGAAAGGACTGGCCCAAAGCGATAAAGCATCTGTGGAAGCTATATATAGTGATAATTATGCCATTATTCAGTCATTTATTTTAAACAATAATGGTTCTGTGGACGATGCCCGGGATATTTTTCAGGAAGCGATGGTTGTGCTGTATGAAAAGTCGAGAGACACAACATTTTCGTTACACTGTCAAATTAGAACCTTTGTATATTCCATATGCCGGCGTTTATGGCTTAAAAGATTACAGCAGCTTAGTAAGTTTAGTACACAGGTGGAAAGCCTGGAAGAGATTGTACCTGTGGAAGAAGAAGTAGAAGAGCATGAAAAAAAGAACACCGATTTTCTCCTGATGGAAAATGCAATGGGCAAAATTGGTGAACCTTGCAAAAGCTTACTAGATGCGTATTACCTGCAGAAAAAAAGCATGCAGGACATTGCAGCAGAATTTGGTTATACCAATGCCGATAACGCCAAGACACAAAAATATAAGTGCCTTGTAAGATTGAAGAAATTGTTTTTTACTCAATATAAAAATGCTTAAGGAAATGGATGACATCTTGTTATTAGAGGCGGTGGAAAGGTACCTGAATGGAGAAATGACTCCACAGGAGAAAGCTTTTTTTGAAGACCTTAGAAAAAACACTCCTGAAGTTGACCAATTGGTGGTGGAGCATAGTTATTTCTTACAAAACCTTACTGAGTTTGGTGCAGTAAAATCTTTTAAACATATTTTATTTGAAGTAGACAGTAAACTCACTGAAGAAGGTGTTATTGCACCACCAAAGCTGAATGGCAAGGCCAAAGTAATCAGCCTTTGGAATAAGTATAAACGTAATATTGCAGTAGCAGCTTCTATTGCAGGGTTCATTTCATTACTAACTTCTGGCCTGATGATTACTTATACCAAAAAGTATGGCAATGAAAATTACAGTGTGCTGGTGGATAAAATAAACCAGACAAACAAGGACCTGAATAATTTAAAAAACAAATCAACCGTTTCTATATTGCCGGTGAAGATTGAACCTAAGGTTGATTTTAGAGCCACAGGTTTTTTGATTGACGGAAAAGGTTACTTAATTACCAATGCACATGTTATCAGCAAAATGAAAAACATTTATGTTGAAAATAAAAAAGGTGATTATTTCAGTGCCACCGCAATTTATACAGACAACAATATTGATCTGGCCGTTTTGAAAATTACTGATACCGCTTATAAAACAATCATCAACCTGCCTTATTCTGTTAAGAGAGTGAACTCAGATTTAGGAGAACAGTTTTTCACACTCGGCTTTCCCCGTAATGAAATTGTGTATGGCGAAGGATATGTAAGTGCCAAGTCGGGTAGTGATGGTGATACAGCGTCTTATCAATTGACCGTATCTGCAAACCCGGGAAACAGTGGTGGACCGGTAATCAATCACAATGGCGAAATTATTGGTATCATCACTGCTAAAGATTCTAAAGCTGATGGTGTGGTGTATGCCAGCAAATCAAGAAACATTTTTAAATTACTTGACCAGATAAAAAAAGATGATAAAGCTCTGCAGATAAAAACGCCTGCTAACAATGGCTTGAAAGGATTGGACAGGGTGCAGCAGGTAAAGAAAATGGAAGAATTTGTTTACATGGTAGTAGGTAGCCAGCAGTAATTATTTTTATTTTACTTATAAAAAAAGTTGCACTTTCAAACGGTACAACTTTTTTATTTATTCAATATTTTGATCCCCGCTTATCAAGCCCATAGAGAAGGTGGATACTCACCATCAACAACCAGTTTATCAATACTGGCCTGCACTTCGGGGGCATCTTCTTTATAAGTAACGCCAAACCATTGTGCTGATGTAGGAATCACTTTCACATTTACCTTTTCGCTCTTCACCACTTTATCCACCACCAATGGAATAAAAAATTCGCCTTTGGGGTTATTGATTTGTTTATCCAAAAATTCGCCGAAATAATTTTCTGCATTAGTAATAAAGCTGGGGGCAAAGGCAAAGAAATTCATGCTTACACTGGAATCTTCACTCACTTCATGCAGCCCCTGTTCATCTTCATAAGTAATGATGCCTTTATCATTGCGGTATATTTTTGTCCGTTCATTAATATCCACTAAATTTTGTGCTGCATCCACACTGCACACACCACGGCTTACACTTCCATTATCACTCAATGTTTTTTTCAATTCATATCCAATGATGGCATATTTATTTTCTGCTGCTTCACTGGTTAAAAACTGGTATGCTTTTACAAATCCATCCCTGCCATAAAAATCATCTGCATTGATTACGGCAAAAGGTTCGTTCACTATTCCTTTGCAGCAAAGCACCGCATGTGCAGTTCCCCAGGGCTTTTTTCTTTCTTCCGGTATTATCCTGTCTCCAACAAACTTTGCCAGTTCCTGGAAAGCAAATTCAACCTTAATTTTTCCTTCGAGTTTATTTGCAAAATTTTCCCGGAACATGGTTTCAAATTCTTCCCGGATAATAAATACCACTTTACCAAAACCAGCTTTTGCTGCATCATAAATGGAATACTCCATAATGGTTTCCCCGGCAGGGCCAAACCCCTGTACCTGTTTCATACTTCCGTAGCGGCTGGCCATACCTGCCGCTAATATTACCAATGTTGGTTGCATATAATACTATTAGTTTAATAATTAAGTTCGAAATTGCGATAGCGAAAATAGTGTAAACGATTTACTCATAAAAAAATTGCTGATCAATCTTTCAAATATAACAACTGATATACTCCATGGCGAACTGATGCATCGAAAGAATGTAAGCCTGTCGGTATTGCGTTTAGATAAGATTCACCCGGTAATATCGGGCAACAAACTTTTCAAACTGCATTATTTTTTGAAAAAAATCCAGCAGCACCCTGCACAAAAGGTTGTTACATTTGGCGGCGCATTTTCCAATCACCTGGTTGCTGCTGCGTATGCCTGTAAAATAAAAAATATTCCCTGTATAGGTATTGTAAGAGGTGAAAAGCCGGGGCAGCTTTCTCACACTTTACAACACTGTTTAGAATACGGAATGCAGTTACATTTCATCGGCAGGAATGAATATGATAAAAAAGATACCGCAGGTTTTATTGAACAATTAACTAAACAGTTTGGCGATTGTATTATAATCCCGGAAGGCGGATACGATACGCAGGGAGCAAAGGGTGCAGCACAAATAATGAATTTGATTGATGATGCCTCCACTCATATTTGCTGTGCAATTGGAACTGCCACTACATTGGCAGGCTTGCTGATGAATATAAAACCACAACAGCAAGTTATTGGTATCCCTGTATTAAAAGGAATGACGGATATAGCAGAAAGGATTTCTTTTTTAACCAATACAGTTAATCAAAATCAGTTGCACATTGAGTACGGTTACCACTTTGGTGGTTATGCAAAAAAAACATCCGCCCTGATTAATTTTATGAATGACCTGTATCATCAATACCAACTGCCCACAGATTTTGTATACACTGCCAAGATGATGTATGGCATTACAGATTTAATACAAAACGATTTTTTCCCGGAAGGAAGTAAAATAGTTTGCATCCATACCGGTGGCCTGCAGGGAAATTTATCTTTACAAAAAGGCACTTTAACTTTTATCTAATTATTGATTGCCTTTATCTTTGCTGCAATAAAAAATATCCCGTTAATAAAAGTATGATGTTAAGAACGCTTAGCCTTACCTGTTTTTTTATTGCATCAATGATTGCAAAAAGCTTTGCACAGGACACACTCCCCCGGATTAATGTAAAAAATATCAGTAATAAAATCGTAGTTAGCTGGAAGGTAACTTATGGTGCTAAAATCAATACCATCAACATCCAGCGGTCAGCAGACAGCTTAAAAAACTTTACCAGCATTGGTTCAGTATTAGAACCGATGAACCGGGAAAATGGTTTTGTAGATTACAAAGCACCTAACCCAAATATGTTCTACCGGGTATTTGTTGCTTTTGAAGGAGGTAGTTATATTTTCACCAAATCATACAGGCCGGTCAAAGACACTGCTACAAAAGTTATAATACTATCACCTTCGCAAACAATGGATCCTTCCAAAGTAATTCCACCACCGGCTGGTTTTGTACCCAGTAAATTTATTTTTACCGGCAAAGACAATAATGTCATCATTGATTTACACGATGCCGTAAGCAGTAAGTATTCAATCAAATTCTTTGATGAAAAAAATAATCTTGTTTTTGAAATTCATAAAGTAACCGACCCTTACCTGATCATAGAAAAAGTAAATTTCCTTCATGCAGGCTGGTTTTATTTTATACTGTACGACAATGGCATATTGAAAGAAAAAAATCAATTCTATATCCCAAAAGAAGGAAAGGTTGGCATACCGCCGGGTGAGGTAAATAAAAAATTCTGAAGTATTAGTGCTTAGTGCTAAGACTTACGCCAAAGACATTTTCAAAATTTCGCTGAATTTTTTCTTTTACTTCCTGCATAGCTACCTTTTTATTCAGCTCTTTTTTAATGGAAGTAACCTGCTTATTTACGATGCCGCAGGGAATAATATTTTCAAAATAAGAAAGGTCTGTATTTACATTCAAAGCAAAACCATGCATGGTTATCCAGCGGCTGCAGCGAACTCCCATGGCACATATTTTTCTTTCTTTTCCGGGCTTGCCCGGTTCTATCCATACACCAGTTTCGCCTTTGCTTCTTTCACCAAAAATACCGTATTCTGCCAGCGTTAAAATAATTACATCTTCGAGCTCCCTCAGGTAACGGCCAATGTCGGTGTATAATTTTTCCAAGTCAAGGATGGGATAACCAACAATCTGTTCCAGGCCATGAAAGGTGATATCTCCCCCCCTGTTGGTTTTATAAAATTCAATCCCCTGTTGGCTCATTCGTTCTTCACTTATCAAAATATTTTCCATTTTACCGCTCTTGCCTAAAGTATATACTGGTGGATGCTCACACAAAAGAAAATAACTGGTGGTATCTGGTATAGTGCAAGAATCAGTTGTGAAATATTCCAGCTGTTCACTATTCAATGCTGATGCGGCTTCAGCTCTTTGCCGGCTCATCTGTAATGATTTCACTTTTACATTTTCCTGCAACAAAGTTTCCTGGTAGTCCCATGCAGATTTATAATCTACCCGGCCCAAATCTTTGTATATAACTAACTTCTTATCCAATGCAATTGATTTACTTTGCAAATATACGAAACGTAGAAACTGTTTAAACCGTTGCACTGTTTTAGAATAAAGTTGACAACCTGGAAATAATAAATAAAAATAATGATTGAAAAAATAGATACGGAAGAAGAAATAAACGAAAGCGAAGAACTGTACGAAAGATTGGTAATCGAAATCAGCAAAGGACAGGAACCATTACGCATTGATAAATTTTTGATGGCCCGTATTGAAGGCGCCACCCGGAATAAAATTCAGCTTGGCATAGAAAATGAAATGGTGCTGGTAAATGATAAACCTGTAAAGTCTAATTACAAAGTAAGGCCTAATGACAGGATCATTGTATTTGACAACCGCCATCCCGACAGCAATGAGATTGTTCCGGAAAATATTCCGCTCAATATTGTTTTTGAAGATGATGATATTATTATTGTAAACAAAGAAGCCGGTATGGTGGTGCATCCCGGCAGCGGCAATCCTAATGGCACATTAATTAATGCCATTGCCTGGCATTTAAAACAACAAAACCCAAACATTGAAGAAACAGGCCTGCAGCGGTTTGGCATGGTACACCGCATAGATAAAAATACTACGGGCTTACTGGTGCTTGCCAAAACACCAAAGGCCATGACGGATCTTGCCAAACAATTTTTTAACCATACTGTACACCGCCGCTATATTGCTTTGGTGTGGGGAGATTTTGATAATGAAGAAGGTACCATTACCGGGCATGTGGGCAGGCACCAGCGTTTTAGAAAATTATTTACTACTTATCCTGATGGCGAACACGGTAAGGATGCGATCACCCATTACAAAGTACTGGAACGATTTAATTATGTAACGCTGATAGAATGCAGGCTGGAGACCGGCCGTACACATCAAATTCGTGTACACATGCAGTTTATAGGGCATCCATTATTCAATGATGATTTTTATGGTGGTGATAAAATTGTAAAAGGAACGGTGTTTACCAAATACAAACAGTTTGTAGATAATTGTTTTTCCCTTTGTAAAAGACAGGCACTGCATGCCAAAGAATTAGGGTTTATACATCCCACTACCAGGCAACCCATTCTTTTTGAAAGCAATCTGCCCGACGACATGCAAAAGGCAATTGATAAGTGGAGAAACTACAGTAAAGACAAGAATGATATGAGTTAGGCTTAACAGCAATGTTGCAATGAATTTAATTGAAAACCCCTGCTATCAGGGGTTTTCAATTATAAAAAAATAAAATTATTTAAGCAGAAAAACCACCCCTGCCTGTATATTTTTAAAGTTATCATTTACACTGCTCTGGTTGATGTAGCTGTTTTTTACCAACTCAGTAAAGCCATAATTGCCGCTTAATTCAAACGATATTTTTTTAACCGGCGAATATTTTATCCCGGCGCCAAATAAAATATTAAAGCGGTGAATATCATTTAATGTAAACTTCCTGTACAGCGCAGGATTACCCGTATTTGAATTAGGTACATTGTAAACAGCTGCATCAAGTATGTAAGAAGGGATAAGTCCTGCCATCAAAGCAAATTTTGTTTTAGGTATCTGCCGCTGAAAGAATACCGGGAAACGCAGCATTTTAAGGCTGTTTATTTGTGCATCTGTTTCCTGTTGTTGTAATGGTTTATTGGAGAGCCGATACTTTTCATTCAATGTATTAAATGAGTAATTGATGCCGGCAGATATTGAAGTCCCTTTATCTAAATTTCTACTGATTCTTACACCTCCGTAATAACCAACTTTTTTATTCAAATTAAATATATCGCTGCCGGCCACTATTTCCAGTGAAACTATTTTCTGGATGATTACCGTATTTTTTCTCAAAGGTTTTTCAACA
The DNA here is from genome assembly GCA_031371545.1 of Chitinophagaceae bacterium. Lineage (GTDB taxonomy): Bacteria > Bacteroidota > Bacteroidia > Chitinophagales > Chitinophagaceae > Ferruginibacter. Next base: position 1,722 of record JANMJU010000041.1, on the reverse strand, counting down.
GGAATTTCTTTTTGGCTTACCGCAATAATATTCGATGGTTCATAAGATAAAGAATAAGAAAGCATATTAAAATCAGCAATTACCCTTTGGGCAATTATAACATCCTCAGTGTTTTCATCAATATCTAAGGAGGTGCTGATTGCAATGTTTTCCTTAGTTGCTTTTGTGATAATTTTCTTACTGATAAATGGTTTACTTCCTGCTGAAACTACCGTCTTTACTGAATTTGAAGACGGATGGTTATTATCTGCTTCGGCTGAAATATGATTAATATTTTTCAAATTGCCATTTGATTCTTTTTGCTGTGCCAGTTTATTTTCAGGCAAAATTTTTGTGTTTTGGTTGATATTTTTTGCTGCAAAAAAACCTCCTGTAACCAGGCAGCAGAATAATAAAATGAAAGCGAAACGTTTTTTCTTCCGGTTTTTATTATCCAGTTCGTCTTCCATTTTTTTCCATAAAGTTTCCCTGTTGGAAAAATTCATGTCGCTTAATCCATCTTTAAAAATATCATCTATCGTAGAATTGTTGTTCATACCCTTTGCATTTTACTGATCAATTTATTTTTATCTATTTGGGTACTTAAAATTTTTCTTGCTTTTGCCAAATGGCTTTGAGAAGTCCGTTCCGCCATATCCAGCAGTTCGCCAATTTCCTGGTGATTGTATTCTTCAAAAACGTACAGGTTAAAAACGAGCCGGGTGGTTTCAGGAAGGTGGCGAATCAACTGTAATAAATATTCTTTATCGTATTTTTCTTCGATGCCCTTATTTTTGAAACCGTTATCCTCTATATCCGAATTACTTTCAGTTGTCAACTGGTAGTCTTTCAGTGCAATAATTTTCGACTGGCTTTTATAATTTGGTCTGCTGATAAAAGTAAGGCAGCAGTTAACCACAATTTTTTTCATCCATCCTTCAAAATTTCCTTTTCCGCTGTATTTATGGATGTGCCTGAAAATACGGAGAAAGGCATTGTTCAATACTTCCTCTCCATCCACCTGTGTATTCACATACCGTACAGCAATGCCCATCAGCTGGTTAAAATAACCATCATACAAGGCTTTTTGAGAAGCCCTGTCACCTTTCTTGCATCCTTCAAGTATTTGTTCCAGCGCTGGATCCATTCTTGCTATTTAGCAGTTATAATTTAATTCAGAAATGGTATAATTAAACCGATAGGAGAATGATTGGTTATTAATAAAGACCGCCTGCAAGAGGAAAACAACGCAACAATAAAAGAATTTATTTACCGGTGTTTTCCATACTGTAAGTTACAAAAGCAAACGAACTATAGCACATTAAAAAAGCCATCACACTGGTAAGCGGATGGCTTTAAAAAATTTAATTATTGTATTATGCCAGTTTTTCTACCTGCATATAATTCAATTCCACAGGAGTGGCTCTTCCAAATATTTTAACCTGTACTTTTAGTTTTTTCTTCTCATCATTTACTTCTTCCACCATACCATTAAAATCGTTAAACGGACCGTCAATGATTTTGATAGTTTCACCAATAATGAACGGTTCACTCATTGTCATTCCACCAGCTTCACCCATCTCGTCCACCTTGCCCAGCATCTTATTTACTTCAGCTTTACGCAGCGATATGATATTACCCTTGCTGCCTTTGCCATCCGTTAAAAAATGCATCACGTTGCTGATATTGCTGATATGCTGCACCATGTCATCATTCAGTTTATTATCAGCCACCTCTATCATT
>JANMJU010000022.1:0-2107 GCA_031371545.1 Chitinophagaceae bacterium | reverse complement strand
CCTATCAACGTTAAGATAATTACAGACACCGGTATGGCATCCCGGTTGTAACGCTCTACCAGCAAGGCATTGATACCCTCTGTTCCCCTCAGCTTTTCAAGGCTGATGAGTTCATTCAATTCGGGTGTGCTCAGGCGGTCTTTTAAAAATTCATCTTTACGCAGATCCCGTGGTTTAAAATTATACTGCATCATCAGGGTAGGTTGCCGTTTCACTTCTTCTTTATCGCCGGCTAAAAAACGTTCCTGCACACCGGTGAGTTTCCATTTTTTCTGAGCGGTATCCCAGGCTATTCCATCACTCCTCAGGTTGTACACCAATTGATTTTTGATAAATTTTTGTATAAAAAAATTGCCGCCTGTTTTACTTACCGTGTCAAAGTAACGGATGCCGGCATACGAATTAGAATCGATCCGGAAATAATAATTACGGGGTGAAAATCCTGTGGCATAGTCGAGTGAACTGGGAATATATTTGGCTTCAAAACTGCTCCACTGTTTATTTGCTTTGGGCAATACCAAATGATATCCGCCCCACAACAATGCTGCAAGTGCAATACCGCCGATCCAGTAAGGCAATAAAAAACGCCGGAAGCTTACACCGCTGCTGATGATAGCCACCACTTCGGTACGGTCGGCCATTTTGGAGGTAAAAAATATCACGGCAATAAAAACAAACAAAGGAAACAGCATGGCATCAATCCTTGGAACAAAGCCACCATAATAATCTGTAAAAATTTTCCACGCAGGCAGTTTGGATTTTACAAAATCATCTGTCTTTTCGCTGATGTCAATTACCACCACCACCAGTGTCATCAATAAAATACAAAAGAAAAAGGTAGTTAAAAATTTTGTCAGTATGTAACGGTCTATTTTCTTCATTGCTGTGTGGCTGCAAATCTAATTGAAATTGGGCAACAGGCAATTGGTCATAGGTAATAGGCAATGGGCAATAGGCAATAGATGGTTTACAGAAGGTAAAGAAAAAAAGAGGACAGGTATCACAATTCAATTATCCACTTTTCAAAAAAAAGCCCCCGGCATTGCGGAGGCGTCATTATCTCAATATTTTTGTTATAAAATTTTTACTTCAGTACGCCTGTTCTGTGCCCGACCTTCTGCATCATCATTTTCTGCAATGGGTACTGTCATTCCGTAACCCTTTGCAGTAACCCTTTCCGCCGCAATACCTTTGGTTAATAAATAAGTCATTACTGCTTTTGCCCTGTTGGTAGAGAGTATCATGTTGGCTTCCGGTTTACCTACATTATCCGTGTGGCCACCCAATTCTATTCTTTCGTCGTCTTTTCTTTTTAGGTATTCCACCAGTTCATCCAGTACAGGATAGGCTTCTGGCTTTAATGTTGCTTTTCCAGTTTCAAAAGTACAGTTATCCAGTACAAATGATTTGGGTGGTTCAAACTGGATATTTACTTTGATAGGATTTTTTACAAATTGATTTTCTTTTAATGCCGGTATGTCGAGTACATTGTAAATGATAGAATCCTGGAAGCCCAGAATATAAATTTCATATTTAGCCCCGGTAGGCAGACGGAGTGTAAATTTTCCGGTAGAGTCCGACAAGCCCTGGTACTCCCTTCTGTTGGCAGTACTCCTGAAAACAACTATTTCATTATTAAGCAAATTGCCGGTTTTGGCATCTGCAATTACTGCATCTACCTGTGCATCTTTTGGCAAATTTGCCGGTTGTGCCAAAGCAAATAATGGCAGCATCATCAAAAGAGAAAAGTAAAATTTTGTAAACTTCATAATTGTTTTATTTAAACTGGTTAAAGATAAATTAAAAATCAATTGGCAATTTTTCAATTATTGTGCCACAACATTTTTACTGTTGTTAACAAAAACATAATCACTACAGGCGCTGCTGTGTAATGGCTGCCATCTCTTTTTTCCAGCTGTTGAAGACGAATGTAACAAGGCGGCATGCCGTGACGAGTTTTCCATTTGTCGCGACTCTCTTATTTGGCATCAGACGTCGGGAGATGCGGGCCCGTACGCTGCGAGGGCGGATGACGTCATGAAGCAATGCAAGAAGCTGTACTCGGAATCCGTTGATGGCATGGAGATTCTATCGGCGTACTTGAATG
>JANMJU010000222.1:0-66769 GCA_031371545.1 Chitinophagaceae bacterium | reverse complement strand
ATTAATTGTGCAATACATTCATCTTCTGAAAGCGAATTGTAAACACTGTCTGTCCAGAAATTAGCAGTTTGCGCTTTAGCAATACCTGCACTTAGCTGCAGAAAAAAAAATAAAATACAAACTCTCATCATACTATTGGAATATAGAACACAAATTAAGGAGAATTGATGTATTGTTATAACGTTTTACAAATCGCAAGGATTTTAAAATTATTTTTAACTTTCCCTCCTGAAGAGATTTGCACTGAATAATTTAACTTGACAAACATTTGGGAATAATAAATTATTGATATACCTCTTTTTTAAATAACAACGGCATCTCAAAAAATATAAATATTTTTTGAGATGCCGTTAACTTTTTGACTATTGAATAACCAGTTTGAAAGATTCTTTCTTCCCTTCTTTTTGAATTACCTCTAACTGGTAAACTCCTTTGGATAATTTTTTGTCAAACAAAATTGTTTCGGATGCACTGCCTGCAGGATGGATGAGCTGCTTTACTAAAACTGTCTGCCCAATACTGTTGTACATTTTTACATTGTACAAACCCTGCGGCATGTTGCTGAAATAAATATTCACTACATCATCAGTAACTGGGTTTGGGTAAATGGAGATCGATGGTTTGCCTTTTCCAATATGCACTTTTACCACCTGGCTGTATTGAATTCGGCCTGCATTGTCTTTGCTTTTTATCCGGTAAAAATTATCTCCCGCTGCTGCATTTTCATCCAGCCAGTTGTAAGTAATATTTCCACCGCCTGCATTTGTATTATTTACAAAGGTAAAATGAATACCATCCAAAGATTTTTCTACTTTATACGCAATGATATTCAGTTCATTTTCCACGATCCATTCCACTGCAATATTACTTCCCTGCTGGTAAGCCCTCACTGTAGTGAAGGTAACAGGAACAACACCTGAAGGTTCAAAAACAAGGCGGAATCTGTTGGCAGCAACACTTGCAGCATCCGCAGTTACAGAAAAATTAACCCTGCTGGTATCTTCCGTATTAAGTGCTGTTTTTTGGTTTCTGTAAGTATCTTCAAAAAAAGGAATGATCCCTGCCGGTAAATTTAATGAGTGTGCAGAAAACTCAAACTGGTAGTTCCGCTGTTTCATATTCCACATCGAATAAAAAACGGTGTCTTTTACAGCAAGGAAATTTCTTCTCTCAATGGCTATTTTTATACCATCTCTTAACACAGCAAAATTTTCTGAAAAATTATTCACTTTGACGGCATCTTCATTATCCACTGCTGTATTGGAAAATTCATTGAAATTAATAAGGTTGCCATCCATAATTGCTTTAGTTCCATCCTCGCCCAATTTATACAAACTGGTTCTTAATGAAGAAGGGTTAGTTGTTGGCCTGAATACATAACTTGGTCCAGGCACATCAACAGTTTTATTATTTTCAGCAATGCCAATACTGCCGCCAGCATTAAGGTTTACCATAAATGCAGCACCAGAAGGAATGACCCCAGTGTTGGTGATGTTTGAAGTGCCGCTGCCTGTTACAATTGTTTTATCATAGGTACTTGTGGTATTATTCCAGGCAAACGTTACAAATGCACCAACACCACTACCACCACCTAAATAAGGATCCCACAAATAATAAGCATTACCGCCAAAACCACCGATTACACCCGACTTGCTCACTGTTTTAAAATCAATCGGCGAGGCGTAAGGATTACCAATTACTGTAAAGCCACCAACAGCATTGGTAATAGATGGCTGTGTGCCATATTTAATAGCACCGGTTGGCCTGAGTGTTGTAATATCAGCAACGGTACTGGTATTGGATAAAGGCAAATTAATTGCTCTTGACCCCCTCACAAAAAGCATCCATCCTTGCCTGTTAGTTACTAATTCTCCGGTAGTGGCTGGCAGATAACTCCATGCAGAACCTGTATGTCCGTAAATAGATGCATTCAATGGCCCCTGGTCGAACCCGTTGGCAGTTGTTCTTAGGGGACCTCCTGTAATATGTGTACCATAGCCGGGTTTAGGATCTGATGACCAGGTACCCCCAACACCTTCCTGCCATGCCTGGTTAATGGTTTGTGCGCCGGCAGTAATTGGTGCTGTTATTAAACGCCATGCCCTTCTTGCAGGGATATAACGCTGTACCACAAATTTCCCGGTGATAGAATTAGTGTTGTTTACACCATTATTGGTTATGTCTGCAACCCTTGCAGTACCTGCTGCGTTGGAAACTAATATTACATTATCCCCTGAATTAAATATTTTACCATTTACATTTCCAAAAGATAATGCGCCAGTTATTTTAATAGAATCATTTACTGTACTTGACACATTCACACTGTTGCTTGCAATAAGATTTTGAATTGTTCTGCTGGTAAAACTGCTGCCTGATATTGACTGTGCGGTGGAACCGGCTAATTCAATAGAGCCTGATGAAGCAGTGATGGTATTATTGGCAGTGATGGTACCTGCAATTTGCATTGTGGCAGCACTAGCAGTAAGCGATGCCCCCGAATTAACTGTAAGGTTTTTTACTGCACCTGTGCCCGTACCTAATACAGGCATATTGGGAGCCCCGAGTGAAATAGTTGCATCTGTTGAAATTATTGGCACACCTCCGCACCAGTTAGCTATATTGCTCCAAACATTATTGGATGCGCCAATCCATTGCCCTCCTGCACCAATTACATAACCTGTGGCGGTACGACAGGTAGGGTTGTTTGAGCAGGCTGCATAAAAAGTATATGAACCAACAGAAGTATTGGTGGCAACACCAGAACCGGCAACGCCAACAGGATTAAAGGGTGATACAGAAGAAATTGAACTGCCACCTGAAGCAACAGTGTACCATTGCAATACGCCGCCACTTACCGTAGTTACTCCTCCGCCAACAGGGCCGGTTATATTCCATGTGTAATTATCTGTAATGGTTCCGCTGGATGCTGAATAGGTTGTCGTAATCAAAGTATAAGTTATACCTGCAGTTAATGTGGCAGACATAAAAGGTTCAAATAATGTTGGCCCGGAGTCATCATCCCCAACTATCCAGGTACCTGTTCCAGGACAGGTGCCCGGTACAAATGCGCCGGTAACAATATATCCCATGCCATCAAACGCAGTGGTATTAGGCATAACAAATGTATAGGTACCCGTTACAGTTACCTGGAAGTCCTGTGTGGTGTAATTTCTTATTACCGCAGGATCGAAATTACAGGTAGGAGAATTGGCTATATAGATAATTGGCCTTGGTGCTGTAGGATCTGTTGTGGCGTTCCATGAACCATTAATGGCAAGGGTTGGGTTGCCATAATTTGTACAGGAGGTTAATGCAGAAATGGTTGCATTGGTTCCACTGCACACTGCTGCACCATTTGTGGTAGGTGGCGCTGCATTTACAGTAATTAATGCCGTTACTTTATTTACACAGTTAGATGCTGATGTAGCCGTAAGTGTATAGTTGGTGGTGGTGCTTGGGTTTAATGTAACCGTCATACCCGACGGGCTTCCGCTGGCTGCAAGGCCAGTAGAAGGAGACCAGCTGTAAGTTGAAAAGTTGGAAGCAGGTGTGGTTACATTTATTGTTGTGCTGCTGCCACTACAGATTGTCGCAGCATTTGAACTAATGGTTAATGATGGCGGTGCAGTAACAGTGGCAGTTACTAAAGTACGGGCACTTTCACATACATTGGTCACGACAAGACTAAAGAGATACATGTTACTGGAAGCATCATTTCCATACCAATAACCCGATGTGACTGAGAATGCTCCGCTCAATCCTGTATAAGGATATGATGCCGTAGAAATATAACCGAGGTCATCAATAGTACCGGTGATGGCTGTAATTAAAAGCCTGTAAGTGCCGGGTGTACCAACAGCAATGTTCAGCGGAACAGTAACAGGAACGGATGCCCCGCCGGTAATTTCTGTTGTGGTAACAGATGACACTACAGCGCCAGCTGTTGTTTGTAATTGAATAGTAAATGTGCCCTTTCCGGAAAAAGGTATTTTAGCTGATACAATAACAATGTTTGGACTAGTGGTGGTAATGATAATTCCATGTGAACCGACATTGGTACTGTTGGTGCCAGAACCAGAATAAGTAGCTCCAATGGTTGCTGCTGTTACACCATTATTGGCACCAACATAATAATTTGTGGTGGCACTTATTTCAGGTGTTATAAAATTGTTCCCTGTACCAAGACTTATACCACCTGTTGATACATCGTACCAGCTTATGGTAGAGCCTGCTGAAGCAATTGCATTAAGTGAAACAGTGCCCACACCACATCTTGTGGCACCTGTTGATCCTGTAATGCTGTAACTGCCAACTGTAATGGTTTGAACATTAGAATAATTGTTACCTAATGAAGTGCAAAAAACCCTAAGCTTGTAATATCGTGTTGCGCTGATGGTGCCTGTGCTGTAAGAAGCCGGGGTGGTTGCTCCTGATATATCCGTAAAGGTTATGTTGTCTGTAGAAATCTGCCAGTTATAAGCAAGGCCTGCACCAGAAACGGAATAATCTGTTGCACTTAATGTAGTGGAGCCGCTGCCTCCGCAGATAGAATTGCTTGCAGCAGATGAAGTGCCTGCATAGTTGCATGGTGGAGTTGCTTTAATTACAATATCATCCACATAGCTGTCGTACCCTGCATTTGAAGTAAATAAAAATCCTACATACAATACAGGCTGGTTGCCTGCACCTGCAGGTAGTGTGAGTGTTTGTTTTTGCCAACCGTCTGTTGCACCGTATCTTCTTATCAGGCTGCCGACAGCTGTCCACGTAGAGCCGTTAGTTGACCACATCACTTGCACACCTTCTGTAGTATAGGAAGTTGATCCACCATTGGTGGAAAAATACCATTGAAAAGATACATCTACGCTGCTGGTACCCGTAGTCACAATAACAGGACTATAAAAACGGGTTTGATTTCCGCTTGTGGTATAAGAAGGGAAAAGCAAACGGTTGGAGCCTGAAGCTGCAGCGGGATTAGGACTTGTGCCAGCAGCAGTTGTGGTAGAACCATAACTAAATGCTTTTGTACCGGATACATATTGTTGTGTCCAGCATGAAGGGATGGTAGTGCCAGCTTCGAAGCCCTGTGTAACAGGTAACGAAAAACTGGTGCAGGTGGTGGTAAATGCATTTGATGCCGTTAGAATGGTGCCGCAGTTGCTGTTGGGTCCTTCAATTGTTATATCATATGCTGTACCCGATGTTAATCCTGTTAATGTATAAGGAGAGACTGTTGGGGCAGGCGATGCTGTTATCCAGGCATTAGCACCTGTCACACTGTATTGAAGAATGTATGAAGCAGCACCTGTAATTGTTGAAAAATTTATGGTGGCTGAAGTGGAACTTGCCGGAGTGCCGGTAAGTGAAGCAGATGCAGCTGTGCATGTAAGAGCATTTGCTGTCAACGGCGATGTATTTAAAAAATAAGGCTGTCCTGAACAGGAACTGTTATAAGACAAAGCGTAATAATAATATCTGGTATTGGGGCTAAGGCCTGTTTGCGTAAAGCTGGTGGATGAACCGTAAGAAATTACAGTATAACTATTTGTAGAAATAGTATAGGAAGAACCAACAGCATAAGCAGCACCGTTAGTTAATGCAGGCGCTGTACTGCTGATACTTCTCAATACAATATAACCGGAAGGAGCAGGACTTGCAGCAGTAAATGAACCACTAAGCGAAGTAGGTGTTACAGATGTAAGTGCTAATGCCCCTGGCTGACCTGTTGGAGTAGTACAAGGAGAAGGTGCATACACCAGCAGGTTATCTAACGCACAGTTATCACCCAATCTTGATGTAAATAAAAACCCAACATATAAGTTTGCCACATTACCGGCTCCTGCTGGTAATGCAATATCATATAATGTCCATCCATCGGTTCCTGTAAGTAAACGATTTATTGTTTGCACATCTGTCCATGCAGTTCCGTTTAATGAATACTGCAGCTTTATCCCTTCATCTACATAGCCTGCAGTAGTATAAGCTGAGTTATCATGATACCAGTAAAATCTAGCATTAACCTGTGCTGCACCTGTTGTAGTAATCGGTATAGATAGCAGCCTTGTTTGATTACCGCTTGTAATGCTGAAACTGTTCCAGTAAACAAAATCAGCACCGTCTTGTGGTGTAAGTATGGTTGGATTGGTGCTGTTAGGAACATACTGTAGTGCAGAAGAGCCTGTAACAAATTGTTGAGACCAGCAGCTGGGAATTGCAGTGGCATTAAACCCTTGTGAATAAGGAAGTATTGCATTGACACAGGTAGTAGTAAAAGTTGCACTGCCCACCCAGGCACTTTTACCTGATCCGCAATTGCCCCTTATCCAAAAATAATACTGAGTGTTTGATAATAAACTGGAAAGATTAGCTGTTATCACACCTGCACCAGTACTGCCGGTTGCCGTTGTTGATGAAATAGGCGCTGTACTGCTAGTGCTTACATAATATTCGTACCCACTGGCAGGTGCCGGGCTTGCTGCAGTCCAAGAAATGGTGGCAGTAGTTGTTGCAATTGATGATGATGTTAAACCTGATGGTACACTCGCCATACATACATAAGGTGTCCATTGATACATTTGGCCTGCTGTAGGTTTTACGGAAGCACTTAAAGTACAAGTTGCAGCATTGGTTCCACCTGCAGTGGAGGCAGCCCAGTTTGATGTTGTTGACCTGTTATTAAAATCAGTATTGGCAGCACCTTTCAAACCAATCTGTGCCAAATCGTTAGTACCTGCCGAAGCAGCCGTACCAACAGTAACAGTGTTGTAATAAACCTCAATTACATTGGTGGTTTCATACAATTTCACTTGGAAGTCCACATCATCTGTTACATTAAATCTGGTTCTTCCACTCCATTGCACAAAGAATATTCTGTTAGGTGATGAACCGGTTGTGGTGGTTACAAGGCCGGTTGATATAGTTGCTGTTGTACCGCCACCGCCACTTGCGGCTGAACTCATTGTAATGGTAGCAGCTCCAATATTAACTGCAGTAATATAAGTTCCTGCAGATATACCGGTACCGGTGATTCCCATTCCTGCCCGGACTTTAGCTGCAGTAAAACTTGCGCCCGAACAACCCGTCAAAGTATTGCTGCTATTGGTTTTAGTTGCTGTAACTGTAAATGTTGAAATACTGGCAAGGTCAAAATTTAATGCTGCAACAGTATTAAATGTTCCTGCAGTTAAGGTAGATATTATTTGTCCATTACTATTAGATGAAGAGACATAAGCATTACCGGAACCATTGGATGCTATGGCTGTATTGAATTGCAAAAAACCATTTGAAGAAATTGATACAGCACTATAGCTGGTGCCATTGTAATTAAAATTAAATCCGATGGCGATGTTATCTGCTGAAACATCGTCCCCTTCCCCTGCAGTTTGTCTGGTACCGCCAGACCCAATAGCTGTGTAAGTACTTGAAGATTGTGAAAAACTATAAGACGATACCTGTGCCCAAGAGCAATTGGCAAGCATTATAAAAAATAAAATACCCAAAAAAGATTTAGCCCTATTCCTGGGTAAGTACAAATAACTCATGAAACCAATATTTAAGTAAAACGATTAGTACCTCAAACGAATATTAAAAGTGTTGATTTTCAATCCTGCGGCTGTTGGATTACTGTTTAGAGAGGGGGAACATTATGTGAAAAATAAAAAAAATTTATATAATAACCTTAAAAAATTTATACGCCCTGATTAGCAGACTATTACGCCAAACCAAAAGTTGCATTTTGTCCGGTGGTTTTGACGATACTCTATCTTGGCATTCAATTAAAACAACCAGCCCCCTTTTTTCTTTTTCCTATTTTTGTGCTTAAACCATTAATCGTTTTGCCGGACATCATACAATTATTACCTGATAACATTGCCAACCAAATAGCCGCCGGCGAAGTAATACAGCGGCCCGCCAGTGCGGTAAAGGAATTACTGGAAAACGCTGTGGATGCAGGTGCCACCGAAATACAACTGATTGTAAACGATGCCGGCAAAGCCCTCATACAGGTAATTGACAATGGCAAAGGCATGAGTGAAACCGATGCCCGGATGGCATTTGAGCGTCATGCCACTTCCAAAATAAAAAATATTGACGACCTTTTTCACATCAAAACAATGGGTTTTCGTGGCGAAGCTTTGGCCAGTATTGCTGCGGTAGCACAGGTAGAAATGAAAACAAAAAAAGAAGATGCCATTACCGGCACATACATCGAAATTGAAAACAGTGAAGTAAAAAAACAGGAGCCAATAGCCTGGCCGCAGGGCACCAGCATTGCCATGAAGAACCTATTTTTCAATGTGCCTGCCCGGAGAAATTTTTTAAAAAGCAATACATCCGAGCTCCGCTACATAGTGGATGAATTCATCCGGGTGGCGATGGCTTTTCCTGAAATATTTTTTTCGCTTAACAGCAACGGACAGCAGGTATTTCATTTAGAGAAGGGATCTTTAAAGCAACGCATTGTTCAGATTCTAGGTAATAATTACAACGCCAAGCTGGTAGCAATCAATGAGCAAACGGACTACATGAATATTTATGGTTTTGTAGGCAAACCGGAAACCGCAAAGAAAACCAGGGGCGATCAGTATTTTTTTGTGAACAACCGTTTTATAAAAAGTGCTTACCTTAATCATGCGCTGATGAATGCTTTTGACCAGATGATTGCCAAAGACAGTTTCCCGATGTATGCTTTATTTATTGACCTGGATCCGGCACAACTGGACATTAATGTTCATCCCACCAAACAGGAAATAAAATTTGAAGATGAAAAAATTGTGTATGCTTTTGTACAGAGTGCGGTGAAACATGCACTGGCACAGTTCAGCATTACTCCGGCACTGGATTTTGAACTGGACGCTTCTATTCAAAAATTAGATGCAGTGACCAAACCATTTACCGAAGAAAAAAAATCATCTGCAGCATCTTCTTCTTTGTACAGCACTTTCACTCAAAAAAACCAGGCACATTTTATAGAAAAGAAAAGTGAGTTGAAACACTGGAAAGATTTTTACGAACCGGCAAAAGATAATAGGCATTTGGAAAAAGGCAATGAGTCCCCTGATCCGGCAACAGAAAATTTTGTTTCTCTTAAAAGTAAAATCGAACAATATTCAACATTCAATATTCAACCATTAACCCAGCTGCACAATACCTATATTGTTGTACAAAATGACAGCGGCTTCATGCTGCTTCACCAGCAAAATGCCCATGAAAGAATTTTGTACGAACGTTTTACAAAAGCAACGGAAGGCAAGCCCATCGCTATTCAGCAAAGCCTGTTTCCTTCTACCATTCAGCTGGCGCCTGCAGATGCTGTGCTGCTGAATGAACTGCTGCCCGACCTGCATTATCTTGGCTATCATTTAGAACCTTTTGGCAGCAATACCTTTGTGATACAGGGCACGCCGGCAGATGTTTTGAATGGCAGTGAAAAAACAGCAATCGAAAAAATGCTGGACCAGTACAAACATTTCAGTACCGATTTAAAATACAGCAAAAGAGAAAAGCTGTTGCGTTCACTGGCCTGGCAGCAATCCATCAAAGCCGGCACTATACTTTCATCAAAAGAAATGACGGCACTGGTGGAAGATCTCTTTGTTTGTGTAACGCCCAACATTACCCCAAATGGCAAACCGACTTATACGGAGTTTAAAAAAACAGATTTGGATAAACTATTTGGAAGGTAATCTTTTTACACCGGAAATAAAAAAGAAAACCCCACAGTAGACACTGCAGGTTTTTTCTTTGTATGATTAAAACCCTCAAATTTTCCGGAACCTTGTGTAGCAAACTTTATTTCCATAAACAAGCCTGATAATATAGTAGCCAGGCATAAGATTTTCTATGTTTAATGTCACCAGGTTGTTGCCTGTAAATCCTTGTTGCGTTCTCCGCAATACCAGCATATTTTGCAAATTATAAACAGACGCAGTGATCAGTTCCGGCTGTTGCAACTGCATGTTTACCGACACCTGGTTGTGTGCCGGGTTGGGATAAGCATGAAGGAAACATTGCGATGCTGTGGCAGTATTGAAAATTCTTACTACATCACAATATTCCTTTACACAGCCTCCCCTGAAATAACCTTTTAAGCAAACCCTGTAGCTGCCGGTATCGCCAAAAACATGCACCGGATCATTTTGATTTACTGTTACGGTTGTGCCATTCGGCAACTTGGTAAACGTCCAGATTTGTTGTGCTACCGGAAAATTACTGGTGGCAAAGAAGAATAATTTATTCGGCATGTAAGCATCCCTGCGGTAAACATAATTAAGCCGTATGCTGTCGCAGTTAACAGGCGGAACAGTACTGCCCTGAACAAGTACAGAATCACACCAAACTCTTGTACAAACATTTTCTTTTATAATTGTGAGGCACACAGTATACCTGCCGGGTTGTGTATAAATATGATCTGCATTCCAGCCATTACTGCTATTCCCATCTCCAAAATTCCATATGGATATGATGTTGCTTGTAGGTGTTGTACTTTGATTATTAAAATTAATTTTTCGCCTGTTGGCTGAATCTGTATGCCAGTTAAAATGTACGCTGATGTTACAGGCAGTTGAGGGTGCAGGCACAATGATTGTTCTGCAAAATTCTCCCACACATGGAACAGCGCCGGGTTGCGTATTATTTTTCTTTACCCATAAACAAACTGTATAAGTGCCTACAGCAGCATAAGTATGTGAAGGACTAATATCATTAGAACTGGTACCATCGCCATAGGTCCACCTGATAGAATCAGTTGTTGCTAATGAAGTGCTGAGATTGGTGAAATGAGTTTTAGTTTCAACCACACTGTCTTGCAAAGCAGAAAAATAAACCACCAGGTTACATGGCGGAATCACTGTACTGTCTCTAACTACAATTAACTGGCAGGTATCTTTAATACAGGTATTGTTGAGAGAAATTTTCAGGCAAACCCTGTACTGTCCGGGCTGTGCATAAATGTGATCTGCATTCCATCCATTGCTGCTGTTGCCATCACCAAAGGTCCATAAGGAAATGGCATTGCTGGTATGCGGTGTACTCAGATTATTAAAATTAATTTTTCGCCTGTTGGCCGAATCTGCATGCCAGTTAAAATTTACTTCAAGGTTACAGATGACCGGTGGTGCAGTCACCACAATAGTGTGACAGATTTGTCTTTCACACAAAACAGCAGTTGAGTTAGTCTGTATTTTTTTTACTCTCAGGCACACTATATAATTGCCCGGTGCGGTGTAAACATGCGGAAGGGAATTATTAGGATTGATAACAACTGGTGAACCATCTCCAAAATCCCATAAGCTGGAATCGATACCGGTTAATGGTGTTGATGTATTTTCAAACCTTAAAGTATTAGCAACTATGCCAGAGGTAGTATCCCTGTGAAAACTAAAGTTTGCGACAAGGTTACACTGCTGTTGTACAATGATTGTTTTACAAAATTCCCTTACACAGGTAGCAGCACCGGGTTGCGTAACTTTTTTCACCCGTAAACAAACGTTGTAAGTGCCGGGTGCAGTAAAACTATGTGAAGGATTTATATCTGCAGAACTGGTGCCATCACCAAAAGTCCACCTGATTGAATCAGTTGTTACTAACGGTGTGCTGTAGTTGGTAAAATGAACTGTCAAAAAATTTAAAGAATCAATATGGCTTCCAAAATATGCTACCAGGTTACAGGCATTAGCCGGCACCTGTACCTGCACAATTTTGCAGGTGTCATCTGCACAGAGGCTATCTCTCCTAACTAAGAGGCAGGCTGTGTAGGCTCCCGATACATTATAAATATGTGTTGGATTGTTATCGTATGAAAATGTTCCATCACCAAAAGTCCATTTGATGATTGTGTTGGGAGTAGTACCGGTAGAATGGTTGCTGAAATATACTTTGTTGGTTTGAACACTGTCTCTTTCAAAACTGAAATTGGCATGAAGGTTACAAGGCGCCGGGCCGGTGATGATAACCTGCCGTACAGCAGAATCAGTACAGGCAATAACATTGCTGTCATTAGGCGAGTGGTATTTTACAATGTGTTTTACATTATAAATACCCGTGGCTGCATATATATGCAATGGCGAATTTAAATTGCTGTTGTGGCCATCGTCAAACATCCAATAATGTTGCAATAGGGCTGATGTATTAATGATAGCCGGGACAAATTGTACCGTATTACCAGCTACAGTAAAATTAAACTCCGGGTTGCAGACAGTGCCAGGCTGAGCAAAAGAAGAATGGGTAAATGCGGTGATCGTTAACAGCAGCAGCGTAATAATTTTTCTCATACGAATTTTTTGACAAGATTTAAAAGTGGTTTCTTTCCAGGTAACAGAATAGATACCGGCGAAAGTAATTTTGATGCCTGACAGGGAAAATTTTTAATACTTTTTCCTGATGCCAATGATGAACTTCTCCACAGCTCTTCTTACTGCAGTGGCCCTTCCTTTAAAATTATTGGTAAGTATAGAAAAAATCAACAGCTTATTTTTTTGGGTAATTAAAAAACCACTGAGTGCAATGGTGCCGCCAAGCGTACCTGTCTTGGCATATATAAATGTACTGTCGTTGATATAATAATCTTTCAGCGTTCCTTCGCCGCCGGTGGGCAATATTTTTTTCAACCGTTCGAAACCAAATTCATTTTTCATTTTATTTAAAATATAAGTGAACGATTGTGGAGTAAATAAATTGTAACGGCTGAGGCCGCTGCCATCAACCCAGGTTGGTTTTTGAGGAATATCTTTTAAATCATTTTTTAATAACGTAGCAATGATGGCTTCATCATTCATATAGCCTAAGTGTTCGTTGCTGGCCATCAGTAAAGTTTGCTCCGCAAAAAAATTATCGCTGCGGTGCATCATGGGGGTGAGAAGGGAATCGGTGGGTTGGGAGTGAATAGTTTTATATTTTCTTTCCAAATCTTCGCTTCTTAACAACCAAGAACTACTCCAAACAGTCTGTTGTTTTAAAGTATCTTTCAACATTTCAACAACCGATGCATTATAAAATGGGATTTTTTTAACCCGTTCTTTCCCAGGTATCAAACTCACTTTATTACTAAAGAAATTTTTAAAAATGGAAAACCCGGAATCGGAAGTATATAAAAAGGAGATTTCTTTTTTGAAATATTCGGGCTGAATTAATACACTGTCTTTTCTAATAAATTTAAGATTGAAAATATTTTTATACATCGGGAATGAATTTCTGGATGTCATAAATTCTTCCATATAATCATCCCATGCCCACCCTTTACCAAATGGCTCTATATTAATGTTATTAAAATCACATAGCTCAAAACGCTTCTGTTTTTTAAGAAATTCAAATGCAGGTTGAAATGGAAATTCGGTATTCAAAAAAGAAGGATCACCAGTTGGAAAAATTTTTACAAGATCAGTAATTGGAAATGTGTCGATGTTAATATTATTATTTTCCGTGTACCTAAGTCCCACCAAACTATCTCCTAAATATTTCATCCCGGCATACAAAGTAAAAAGCTTAGTGTTACTGGCTGATACAAAATATTTATCCGCATTGTAATTATACCAGTAAGTATTTGTGGCAGGTTCATAAATGCTGATGCCGGCATGGCCTGTGCTGATAATACTGTCCTGCAATAAAATTGCATTGGCCTGCTTTGCTATTTGTTTGGAAACAGCGCAGGATTGCAGCAGCGCAAAGCAGCCAATCAATAAAAAAAAATAAAGAAAACACTTACCCATTTGAAAGATATTTATTTCGAAAACTGAATACCCATTTCTTTCATTCGTACAAAATGCAGGTAAATAAAAAAAGTAATCGGCACATTTTCAAATTACCAAATCTTCAAATCAACTTCTCTCCTGCCCCCTTATCCACCGCTCCGGTATTTCATTTCTGCTGGCTGCAACATAATCATTGTAACTGCAGGCAATTAATTTTTTATCGGGCAGCTGCATCCACCACCTGCCTGTGCGGCGGCTTTGCAAAAAAACGGCACCTTCCTCTGCAATCATGGTGTTGAACTCATTGAAAAGGCTGCTCTCCTGTAAAGAAGCTTCCTGTTTGCTCCTGCTTTTGCCATCAATAAAATACCACAGCATTTGTGCTATCAGCACAGCAGTCAATTCATTCACATCATCCTGTGGCTGGTAGCCATACACACCAAAACTGCTGAGGCTGCTGCTCATACCTGCGTAACGGGTAAGTATACATGCTTCCTCCCCTGTAAAACCATTGGGGCTGCATTTGCCCGAAGGGGCATCACTGTATTTTACAGCGTTGATGTCGAAACTCAGCAGGTTGGTGTTTCGCAGCACGGGTTCCATCTCCTCTATATTTTCCTTTGCCTTGCCCACCCGGTGGCAGTCAAAGCGAAGTTTGTCCATTGTTTCCAGCATACGGGGATGAACAAAATAACTCTGGAAACCAATGTGGTTGTAATGTTTAATAAAGTTGGGTTCGCCGGTAAGCATTTCCAGCAAAAAATTTTCACTCCGGATGGAGCTTTCTCCACGCAGGTCTATCGTGGCATCTATGCAGGTGGCTTCGCTTGATTTTCCCAATTCTTTGTACGCAAAATATTGTGCCAGTGTAACATCATGTGAGCCGCCAATAATCACTACCGTTTTATCCATCCGCAGTAATTCTGCCAGCACAGTTTTGATGGCGGCATAACTATCGTTTAAGGATGCCCCGGTTTTGATATTGCCAATGTCGGCAATGCTCACATCAAAGTGCCAGTAGTGCAGCTGGTACAGTTGTTTGCGGATGGTATCTGCTGCATAAATATTGTCATTGAAAATTCCGCTGCCCCGGTATTCATCCACTCCCACCAGTACAATGTCTGCATCGGTGATATCAGGCAGTTCGGTTTCATATACGTCAATGTGTTTCGCAAATTGCCCGTCGTTGTAGCCATCATCTCCATTTAAACCATGAATGTTTACAGGCGATAAAAAGTCATGCAGATCGTACATCAGTTTTTTAATTTGAGCAAACTTAGGAAAAAAAAGCCCCCTAACTCCCCCCAAGGGGGGACTTAAAGGCATGAGTTTAAAAATAAAGAGCGTCTGATGAATTGTAAGGTGTGGGAGTTATTGATGGGGAAAGAATAAATGACAGTGTGGATGATAAAATGTTGGGCAATGTTATAACGCATCGCCGCCTCTCTTTTGGAGAAGGAGAAGGAGGATGAGGCCTTTTCCTTATTTTTGCCACATGGAAAATTTGGTACAAAAGATTGACGAATACAAAAAAGAGATCAAAGATTTTATTGCCCAAAAAAGTGAAGAGGCAGAAGCCTTCCGTATAAAATACTTAGGCGCCAAAGGCCTGGTGAAAGAAGTGATGGGGGAAATGAAAAATGTGGCAGCAGATAAAAAAAAGGAATTTGGCCAGTTGCTCAATGAATTCAAATTATTTACAGAAGCAAAATATGAAGAATTAAAAACTGCTACCGGCGGGCAGCAGCAGGCAGCTGTGAATGAGCTGGACCTTAGTTTGCCCGGCGACCCATTACCACTTGGCACAAGGCATCCCATCAGCCTGGTACGCAACCAGATTGTTTCCATCTTTCAGCGTTTAGGCTTTGCCGTGGCAGAAGGCCCAGAGATAGAAGATGACTGGCACAACTTTACTGCACTCAACTTACCGGAGAACCATCCGGCAAGGGATATGCAGGATACCTTTTATATTTTACAAAATCCTGACTGGCTTTTGCGTACGCATACTTCCAGTGTGCAGGTGAGGGAAATGGAAAAAGGAAAATTACCTATCCGTATTATTTGTCCGGGCAGGGTGTATAGAAATGAAACCATCAGTGCCAGGGCGCATTGTTTTTTTCACCAGGTAGAGGGCTTGTACATTGCAGAGAATGTATCTTTTGCCGACCTGAAACAAACGCTGTACTTTTTTGTACAGGAAATGTTTGGCAAAAATTTTAAAGTACGTTTCAGGCCAAGTTATTTTCCTTTTACCGAGCCAAGTGCCGAGATGGATATCAGTTGCCTGATCTGTGCTGGCAAGGGTTGTAATGTTTGCAAACACACCGGCTGGGTAGAAATTTTAGGCTGCGGAATGGTGCATCCCAACCTGCTGGATAATTGCGGCATTGACAGTAACAAGTACACCGGCTTTGCATTTGGAATGGGTATCGAACGTATCACCATGCTGAAATACCAGATCAAAGATCTGCGTTTGTTCAGTGAAAATGATGTGAGGTTTTTGAAGCAGTTTACAGGGGCTGTATAAAAACTCATTACAATAATTGATGCCGGTAATTACAACAATTACCGGCATTTTATTTCAGTTAAAAAAATCAGCTATTTTGCAACATTCAATTTTTCCAAATAACAAAACAGTTTTTAAAATGAAGAAAATTAAAACACTGGCAGCAATAGTTAGTTTGTTGTTTTCAATAACAGTAACAGCTCAGCAAAATGCAGGCATTGGCACCAACACTCCCAATGCAAGCGCCATGCTTGATATTACTTCTGCAAACAAAGGTTTATTGATTCCGAGAGTAAATCTTAACAGCCTTACTGATGCAGCCACCATTGCATCACCTGCCAATGCATTGATGATATTTAATACCAATACAGCATTGCCCGGCGGCGCAGGATTTTATTTTAACAGCGGCACTGCTGTTGCGCCGGTATGGTCAAAGTTGCAAACGGCTGCAGCAGGCTGGTCTGTTACCGGCAATGCAGGTACAGACAGTTTAATTAATTTTTTAGGCACCACCGATAACAAACCTATTGTGTTCAGAGTGAATAATGGCTTTGCCGGACAGCTTGGTTCTAACGGCGGTATTTCTTTTGGCCGTGGTGCCAATGGTAAATTTAGAAATACATCGTCTGGTGTAATTGCTATTGGCGACAGCGCTTTATTTAATAATCCCGACAGCAGCGAAATTGCCATTGGCAATGGTGCTTTATATAATAACAACAATGCGTTTGCCGGAGGACTTCCTTCTATTGGTGATAATGTAGCTATTGGCAATGCCAGTATGTTGAGTAACCTGGCAGGCAACAGGAATGTGGCAGTAGGCCATTATACGCTCTCAACAAATGACAGTGGCATTTACAATATTGCTATCGGCTATGGTGCATTAAATTTTAGCCGTGGCAGTGAAAACACTTCTATAGGTGCTTATACAATGGTTGGCGACAGTTCTGGTTTTGAGAATACCGCAATAGGTTCCCAGGCACTCACTAATAATTATACTGGATTTGAAAATACTGGTATTGGCGCAAGGGCTTTGCTTTTTTGTAGCAGCGGAACTTTTAATACAGCTGCCGGATACCAGGCGCTTAATGGTAATATATCGGGAACCAGGAATACTGCTGTAGGTATTAATGCCATGCTCAATAATAACAGCGGAAGTTTTAATACTGCCATGGGAAGACAGGCTCTGTTAAACAATGTGGGTAATGGAAATACTGCAGTAGGAAACAAAGCGCTTACAACATTGGCAGGTGGCAGCTTTAATACTGCCATTGGCGATTCTGCAGACTGTATCAATTTAGTAATTAATAATTCTACTGCTATCGGTTTCCAGGCATCCATCACCGCAAGCAACAGTATTGTTCTTGGAAACACATCTATTGTTTCTATCAAAGGGCAGGTTGGTTTTAGTACATTTAGTGATGGCCGGTATAAAAAAGATATTGTTGAAAATGTAAGTGGGCTCAATTTTATCATGCAGCTAAGGCCGGTAACTTATCATTACGATTTTGTAAAAATAAGGGCTGAAAGAAATGGTAAAGATGCAGGGTATGATGATAATGAATTAGTAAAATATTCTTCACCCCTGACAAGACAATTGAGGTTTGCAAAAAATAACAATGCTACTCTTTATAACAGTGTGAATAGAACTAACAATAAACCAGCAACAAACAATTTCAATAATCCTGCCTTAGCTGGTTATTACGAAGAAGTAAAAAAGAATGACCAAATTCGCTATACAGGTTTTATTGCACAGGAAGTGGAGGCGGCAGCAAATAAAACCGGCTTTGATTTTAGTGGTGTTGATAAACCAAAAAATGATCAGGACCAGTATGCACTGCGTTATGCTGAGTTTGTGGTGCCATTGGTAAAAGCAGTTCAGGAGCAGCAGGCCATTATTGACGAACAAAATAAAAAGATAGAAGACCTCAGCAAGCGGCTGGAAAAATTAGAGCCTAAATAAATTAACATAATGCCCCTGAAAATGGGGCATTATGTTTTAAATGCTATTTCTTTATAGATGTTTATTTTTGAATCATGATTAAAAGCATTTGCGTTATCGGTGCCGGCACTATGGGTAGCGGCATTGCACAGGTAGCAGCACAAAGCGGTTTCCCAACTTTGCTGTTTGATATCAATATTGAAGTGCTGGATAAATCAAAAATCAATATTCAAAAAAGCCTGCAGTCATTAGTTGACAAACAAAAAATTTCTTCAGAAGAAAGCAGTGATATTTTTCAGCGGATACAATTTGTAAATACCATTACCGGTTGCGTTGCCGATGTTTTTATAGAAGCCATCGTTGAAAAAGTGGAAGCTAAAGTTTCCATCTTCAACCAGTTGGCAGCCATCAATAATAAGGATGCTATTTTTGCCAGCAACACTTCTTCTCTTTCCATATCCTCCATACAAAAAGAAATTATTTATCCCGAACGAATAGTGGGCATGCACTTTTTTAATCCAGCACAAATTATGAAACTGGTGGAAGTGGTAAAGGGCGAACAAACAAATGAAGCAGTTGCACAAACAATCTATAACCTTTGCAGGCAAATGAATAAAACTCCGGTGATATGCAAAGATGCTCCCGGATTTATTGTGAACCGGGTGGCAAGGCATTATTATTTAGAAGCAATGAAGCTGGTGGAATTGGGCATTGCCGATTTTGAAAATGTAGACCGCATCATGGAAGCAACTGGTTTTAAAATGGGCCCTTTCAAACTGATTGACCTGATTGGTATGGATATTAATTTAGCAGTATCACAATCACTGTATGATGCATTTGATGAAGAAGAAAGATTTAAACCATCTGCCATACAAATTGATAAAATGGCAAAGGGTGAGCTGGGGAGAAAAACAGGAAAGGGGTTTTATCAGTATAAATGATAATTGATAATGTTATAATTAATAATTTGTGCGGAATTAAAGAGTTTTATTCTATGCTGAAGTTTTCAAGAACTATAGATAATTGTCATTTATTAATTATCAATTATCAATTATGATCTTAGTTACTGGTGGTGCCGGCCTTGTAGGCAAAGAATTAATTACACAGTTGCTGGCGAAGGGAGAAAGCGTGGTAGCTATCTACAATGAAACAGCTTTACCCAATTTTGATTCTCCACTTCTGCAGTTTCCCTGCAATATCCTCG
Organism: Chitinophagaceae bacterium; assembly: GCA_031371545.1. Lineage (GTDB taxonomy): Bacteria > Bacteroidota > Bacteroidia > Chitinophagales > Chitinophagaceae > Ferruginibacter. The sequence continues at coordinate 47,432 of JANMJU010000222.1, read as the reverse complement.
ATGTTGTTGGTTTGGAAGAAATCATGCAGCAACAAAACATACAGCAGGTATATCATTGTGCCGCCATTGTTACTTTTAATCCTTCCAGAAAAAAAGAAATGTTTAAAATAAATGTAGAGGGCACTGCCAATGTGGTAAATGCAGCTATTAATGCCGGGATAAGAAAATTAGTGCATGTAAGTTCCGTTGCAGCACTCGGAAGAATAAGAGAAAATGAACCGGTGAACGAAACGATGAACTGGACAGAAGAAACCAGCAACAGCAATTATGGGCAAAGCAAATATTGGGGAGAGCTGGAAGTGTGGCGTGGCATTGGCGAAGGACTGGAAGCGGTGATTGTAAACCCGGTGATCATTTTAGGTGATGGTGATTGGGAAGCAGGCAGTTCAAAAATTTTTAAATCGGTGTATGAAGAATTTCCCTGGTACTCGGATGGCATCACTGGCTTTGCAGATGTAAGGGATGTGGCAAAAGCAATGATTGCATTAATGGATAGTGATATCAACGGCCAGCGTTTTATCATCAGTGCCGAAAACAAAAGTTACCGGGAAATTTTTAACCTGATTGCAAAAGCATTTAATAAAAAACCGCCGCATAAAATGGTAACACCTGCTATTGCAAAAATAGTGTGGCGGTTGGAAGCGGTGAAAAGCTGGTTTACCCATAAAGATCCGTTGGTAACAAAAGAAACTGCTGCAACGGCATTGGCATCTGTACATTTTGATAACAGCAAACTAAAAAAAATTTTACCCAATTTCCATTATACAAAAATGGAAGATACCATTGCACATACCTGCAGCTTATTGCAACAAAAGCTTAACAACCGTTAATGTATTTTCGTAAATATATTCAGGTATGCTTTTTGAAAAACAATTCTGCATGAAAAAAATTATTCTCTTTTTATCAGTCCTCTTCTTCTCTGTCTTTGCGGTTGCACAATCTACCAGCTTCTTAATTGGCGGTAAAGTAATTGACGCTGCAACTAAATCGCCGCTGCAGGCTGCATCGGTGTTTGCACAAAATACCACCGTGGGTACAGCCACCAGTATTGACGGGTTGTTTATGGTAAGGCTGCCCAATGGTGGATACGACCTGGTGGTTACTTTTACCGGCTACGAAACTGCCACCAAAAGAATCAGCACCACCGATGCGGAGGATAAAAACATTGTAATAGAACTGAAGCAAAAAGAAAAAGCAATGGAAGAGGTTTCTATTAAAACGAGTAATGAAGTAAAGGATGGATGGACAAAGTATGGTGACTTTTTTAACGAAAATTTTATTGGCAAAACAACCAACAGCAAACTGTGCACAATCAAAAACAAAGAGGCATTACATTTTTATTTTTCTAAAAAAAGAAACCGCTTAAAAGTGCTTGCATCGGAACCTTTAGAAATTGAAAACCCTTCATTGGGATACAAAATAAAATATACGCTTGATTCTTTTACACACGACTACGGAACACTGGTAAGTACTTTCACAGGCTATCCATTGTTTGAAGAAATGCAAACTTCAGATTCTATGCAAAGAATTGGCTGGAGAGAAAGCAGGCTGAGAGCTTACAAGGGTTCTATCCTTCATTTCATGCGGAGCCTGTACAATAAAAATTTGAAAGAAGAAGGTTTTGAAATACAGCTCATCACCAAACTAAACGGAACAGATACCGCCATCAAACTCTCTAATTTTTATTTGGCTTTAAACTGCAGCAAAGATGACAGCACACAGGTGGTGGAAATAAATCCCAATCAACCGGACATTGCAGTGCTGTACAAAAATGAAGAACCAGAAACAGCATACACCCAGCTAAATGAAGATGCCCCAATAAAATTTGAATTGTCTATCATCAACATTCCTGCAACACAATCAATAGCAATAGAACAAAACGGATTTTATTACAATCAAAATGACATTACCATCAATGGCTACTGGAGCTGGGAAAAAACTGGCGACATGCTGCCTTACGATTTTAAACCGGAATAAAATTGATTTGAAGATTTGATTATTGGGTAATTTGAAGATGGTTGATGCAGGCTGTTTTACAACATAACAATGATGCAATAAATGCATTTATCACTTCTCATTCATTACCTTCTTCCACAATTCCGGTATCCTTTTTATCCAGACAAATTCTCTTCTTGCAATACTCACCTCCTGTGCTGGGGCACCTAAATAAGTTTTGTTTCCTTCTATTGAAGAAGCAATGGCACTCCTTCCCAGCAACACTGCATTCTCCCCCACCGTCAATGTTTTGTTGATGGCCACCTGCCCCCATAAAGTCACGCCATCTTTTATTTCTGTGCATCCGCCCACAATTACCTGTGCAGCAAACAAACAATTTTTTCCAATCACAGTATCATGGCCAATGTGTACCATGTTGTCAAACTTTGTGCCTTCGCCAATTATGGTGTCATGGCTTACACCCCGGTCAATAGTGCAGTTGGCGCCAATCTCTGCAAAGTCTTTTATGATTACCCTGCCGCAGCTTGGCATTTTTTTATACCACAGTTCCCTGTCTTTTTTTCCATTGTAATAAAATGCATCGCTGCCAATAACAGTGCCTGCCTGTATCACCACATTATTGCCGATGATACAATTATCGAGTATGGTTACGTTGGGATGAATGATGCAGTTGTTGCCAATTTGTACATTGTTGCCAATGAAAGCAGTTGGATAAATAAATGTTCCTTCGCCTGCCGTTACAGAATCGCTGATTGCTTTTGATGATGGAGTAAAAGGATTGAAGTGATTAACGATTTTACAATACGCTTCAAAAGGATTGTCTGTTATCAGCAATGTTTTTCCTTCAGGGCATTCTGTTTTTTTATTGATGATGATAAAACTGGCAGCACTGTTGATGCACTTGTCATAATACTTAGGATGATCCACAAAAACCAAGTCACCTTTTTCTACTCTATGTATTTCATTGATGCCGGTTGCATTGGCGGCATCATTTCCAACTAATTCAGCATTGATAAATTCAGCCAACCATTTTACAGAAACAGGTGAAGGAAATTGCATGTAATATTTTTTCACAAAGGTAATGGGCTTTGCTTTTACTCTTTTAGCAAAGCAATACAAAGCCGGCTGGTAATTTATTTATGATTTGGAAAAAAAATTTGTGAAAAAAATTTCTGTAACATCATCAGTTGCAGCAGGAATAAATGAATTTACACAACACAATTATCCTGCATCAACAACAGCTGCATAAAAATAAATACCGCTGCAACGCAGTGACAGCAATCGTTTCATGAAATGATTAACATTATTAATTACGAATCATTTTGCAATGATGAAGACAGGGTGGTTTGTCACAACTATTTTAATGGTGAAAAAGCATTTGCATTATCCACAATAAAAAACAAAATGTGAATAAAAAAACTTGATTATTTTTTCCATATAGGAAAATTTATTTTTAATATTGTGATGGGAATTTTATTTCCCGGTACTTACTAACCCATTCATATAATAAAGCTCGGCCTTAAACGCCGGGCTTTCTTATTTTTACCATGTGCTGAAATTTATTTTTTTACACCCAGTCAATAATTTTTTCGCTTGAGTTTTTATTGCATCATCTACAAACCGTTTAATGTGCTGTCCCAGTTTACTTCGCAGGAAGGCAAGCAGGTACTGAAAGATTTTTTTGATGTGCCGCCGGATGTGTATGCCGTTGGAAGATTGGATTACGACAGTGAAGGCCTGCTGATTTTAACCAACGATAAAAAATTAAATCATGCTTTGCTCAATCCTGCTCAACAACACCAAAGAGAATATTGGGTGCAGGTAGATGGCAGCGTTACCAGTAAAGCCATCACCGAATTACAAAGTGGGGTGGTTATTTCTATTGATGGGAAAAAGTACACTACAAAAAAATGCACTGCTTCTATTTTTGAGACAGCCCCTGCGGTACCGGAAAGAAATCCCCCGGTACGTTTTAGAAAAAATATTCCTACCAGCTGGATAAAAATAATTTTGACCGAAGGAAAAAACAGGCAGGTGCGTAAAATGACTGCTGCGGTGGGCTTTCCAACTTTGCGGCTGATCCGCCACCGCATTGAAAACTGCAGCCTTAATGAACTGATGCCCGGAGAAATGAAGGCATTCAGCCAGCAGGAAATGTATCAATTACTTTGTTTAAATAAATAGTATTGCCGATAAAAAATTTTGATGGCAACATAATAAGTAACTTACAAGCTAAATAATAACGATGCTAAAATCAATGACCGGTTTTGGAAGGGCCGAACAGACAGTAAACGACAAAACTTTCCTGGTAGAAATAAAATCACTGAATGGAAAACAGTTTGAAATACAACTCCGCCTGCCACCATTACTGCGCCCTTACGAATTTGAGATCAGGAGTATTTTACAAGACCAGTTGGTTCGTGGCACCATCGACTGTATCATCAGCATCAAACAAAATGGAACTTCCAAACCGGTAAATATTAATACTGATTTGATAAAAGCATATTACCAGCAGATAGAAACACTGGCTGGAGAATTAAATATTGACACCAATTCTGTACTAAGCGCTTTGCTTCGTTTACCCGAAGTGGTAACCCCCGCCAACGACATTTTAAACGATACCGATTTTGAAGAATTTAAAAAAGTATTACAGGGTGCACTGGATGAACTGAACAAACACCGGGAAGAAGAAGGTGCCAGCTTAGAAAAAGATTTGTACAAACGCATCACCAATATCAATGCACAGGAAGAACAGATTGTGAAGCTGGAACCCAACCGCATGAAGCGGATAAGGGAAGAAATAGTACAGTTACTGGAAGCACATGTGGGCAAAGAAAACTATGATGGCAACAGGCTGGAGCAGGAACTGATTTATTACATTGAAAAGATAGACATCCACGAAGAGCAGGTAAGACTGAAACAGCACTGTGAATATTTCCGCACTTTACTGGCCAATGATGATGCCGCCAAGGGCAAAAAATTATCTTTCATCATCCAGGAAATTGGCAGGGAAATAAATACCACGGGCAGCAAAGCATATGATGCCGAAATTCAAAAATGTGTGGTAACCATGAAGGATGAACTGGAAAAAGCAAAGGAGCAGGTGTTGAATGTTTTGTAATTTGACCTGCCTACCGCAGGCAGGTTTACTTGTTTATTCGTTTATTTGTGGTTGAATAATTTTTTTATCAATAATGAACAGTTTGGTTTTTAAAAATAAGTTGTTATCATTTTTAGTGTTGTTGGCAGGTGCTGCTTCTTATGCAGCCTGCAATACATTGGATGTGTATGAAAAGAATACTCCCATTAAAGAATACCAGTGGCAAAATAGTTTTCAGCCCGGCTTCGATTTTACCATCAGCGATACTGCCGCACTGTACAATATATTTATTGTGTTGCGCCATACCGATGCTTACCGTTACAATAATATCTGGCTGAGTGTAGGTACAAAAATGCCAGGCGACAGTGCTGCAAAATACCAAAGGGTGGAGCTGGAATTGGGCAATGATGCTAAAGGATGGGAAGGCTCCGGCATGGATGATATCTGGGAAGTGAGAAAACCACTTACCAATGCACCAAAACATTTTTTTTCAAAACAAGGTTCATATCATTTTACCGTAGGACAGGTGATGAGGGAAAATCCTTTACCAAATATGGTGAGTGTGGGGGTGAGAGTGGAAAGAGTAAAGTAATTTGTCACGGATCTTTTTAAACATGTCTTCTCTCCGAACAGGCTGGTTCATTTATATGTTATCAATATTTTCAACATCCCCATGCCACTCTCCTCTTACAAAACAAAAAAACTCCGGTTCATCTTTATTGTGTACTGGTTTTTGCTGCTGTACATTGTAGCAGCATTGGTATGGTGGTTCATTGCCCTCAACAAGCAAAACCACCAGATGGCAGATTATGAAGTGGGTCAATTAATGAAAGATAATCCCGGTTATTTTAATAAAACAGCAGCAATACAGGAAGCCGAAAAAAGAAAAACAGCACAGTACATTGGCGAAGGTTCTGTATTTTTTTTAGTCATCATGGCTGGTGCTTTTTTTATTTTCAGGGCAGTAAGAAGACAACTGCAGCTGGGGCAGCAGCAGCAAAATTTTATGATGGCCATCACCCACGAATTAAAAACACCCATTGCAATTGCCAAGCTCAATTTAGAAACGCTGCAAAAAAGAAAACTGGATGAAAGCCAGCAACAGCGTCTTATCCAGAACACGATACAGGAAGCCAACCGGCTGAATGCACTCTGCAATAATATGCTGCTGGTATCGCAGATGGAAGACAAAAGGTACCACCTTACCAAAGAAAACTTTGACCTTTCTGCATTGGTTACTGATTGTATAAATGATTTCAAAAACCGTTTTCCTGAACGGGTTTATCATACAGCAATCAACAATGATATTTTTATTACCGGCGACAGGTTGCTGCTGCAAATGGCGGTAAATAATTTAATTGATAATGCAGGAAAGTATTCTGCCAAAGATGCAGTAGTGACTATTTCCTTACAGCAGCAGGAAAGTAAAATAAATTTATCCGTAAAAGATGAAGGCAGGGGAATAGCCGCAGAAGACAGGAAAAAAGTATTCGAAAAATTTTACCGCATCGGCAACAAAGCAACCAAAGAAGCAAAGGGTACCGGGCTTGGATTGTACCTTACCAAAAAAATTGTTCAACAACATAATGCCGAAATTTTTATATCAGATAATAACCCGGTAGGGAGTATTTTTACAATTGAATTTTTGGCATGAATTATCAATGGTTAATTGTAAATACTACCCTGCAATAAAATAAATTATGCTGAGCAGCAAATGAAGGATTGCTTAAAATAATTTTACAACCAAAAATAATCAATAATCAATTTTCAATAATCAATACTCAATGAAATAAAAGAAGACTAATTAATAATTGATCATTCACAATTAACAATTCACCATTGCCCCCGATGCAGAAAAAAATTTCTATATTACTTGTAGAAGATGAAGAGAACCTGCAGGAAGCGCTGAAGCTAAACCTGGAGCTGGAAGACTATGAAGTAACCAGTGCCTGGAATGGTGTAGAGGCATTGGAACAGGTACAGAAAGAACATTTTGATTTAATGATACTAGATGTGATGCTGCCAGAGCTGGACGGCATCAGTGTTTGCGAAAGCATCCGCCTGCAAAATAACAATATTCCTATCCTGATGCTGAGCGCTAAAAACAGCAGTGCCGATAGGGTGTTGGGTTTAAAAAAAGGAGCGGATGATTATTTGACAAAACCTTTTAACCTGGAAGAACTGTTACTGAGGGTTGCCAAACTGGTACAAAAAAGTAAGCAGCTTTCTATCCGTAAACCGGTGGACCAGGTTTATACATTTGGCAAAAATAAAATTGATTTCAGCCTGCTGGAATGCAGCACCAAAGATGGCGGTAAAATTACCCTCACCAAAAAAGAGATCATGCTGCTGAAACTGCTGATAGAAAATAAAAATGAAGTGGTGACAAGAGAGAAAATTTTACAGGCCGTGTGGGGCTACAATGTTTATCCCACCACCCGTACCATTGATAATTTTATTTTAAGCTTCCGAAAATATTTTGAAGACGACAGCCGCAACCCCAAATATTTTCATTCGGTAAGGGGCATTGGATATAAGTTTACTGAAAATTAGAATTGGGTCGGGACGCTATAGCGGCCTGAACCATAAAAAACAAAACACTAATTCCTGTTTTTATCAAATGCATGTATTGCTTCAATGGCTTTTTGATAGCAATACTGCAGCCTGGTTTCATCTATCAGCGGCGTATAAAGTTGTAATGAAATTTCATCTAACAGCTCCTGAATAACCATACTCATACTCACCGACACCCCTGATCTGTCAAGCCCTTCCGCAATATTTTTTTTGTTCATGGTTTCGGGTGCCAACTGCAGCTTAGCCGCTAAAAAAATACGCAGCTCTTTATTCAATATTGCATAAAAACCCACGGCATTATTGCTAAGCAACATTGCTTCTGTTTTTGCCAACGGGTTTTCAACCGACAATTGTTTTGTTTCATTATTTTCTTCCGCTATTTTTTTTGCCGCATCTGTTTGCTGCTGTTTTTTCCCATCAACTCTTAACCAAAAAATCAACCCAAAAAATATCAACAACGCCACAGGTATAATGATGAGCCACCTTTTTGTAAAGATGGTTTCAGAAAAACTTTCCCTGCTACCGGTATTTTCTGCAACAGATACTACCGCCTGCTTACCTGTACCTTTTGATACATTGATATTGATTGATTTTGTACTAACCGTTTTATACTGGCTGCTGGCGGGATCAAAAAAACTGTATTCAACTGCAGGCAGATGATAGCTTCCATTTTTGGTAACTGTAAAAGTATATTCAAAAATTTTGTTGCCACTAACGGGAATAGACAATTTATTCAGTTCATCTTTTATGGTTGGTTCAAAGGCTTCAATGCCGGACGGCCATACCAGCTCAGGTGCATTTATCAGCGTTGAATTACCAGTACCTGAAATGGTTATTATTAATTTGCCTACATCATCGGTGGTAAAATAATTTTTTTCTACGTCGGCACTGATGGTAAAGTTTCCCACAGCACCATTAAAAGAAGATGGCTTTTTTTTATCTGCAGGAAGCACCTTTACCTTTACCAGCATGGGTTTGCTGTCAAGTATTATTTTTTCATCTACCACTGCTTCAGCCGGTAATGAACCCGGCACATAATCACTTTGCAAATCAATCGCCGGGTTATATTTATCCAGGTATTCCTGTTTTACAAAATGAATATCATTTTCTACCGATGCCGTTTCTAATTCAATCATCCCTGCCTGCAAAGGATACAACTGTGCCCTGCGAAGGATGTACATATTGTAATCCCTGCCATTAAATTTTTCCACCACATATTTGTCTTCGCCCATGGGCAGCAAATCAATTACCGAAAACCCACTAAAGGCAGGAGGCTTCGTCAGGTGACTAACGGATTTTAACCGGGTATATAATTTATACGTTACCACTAACGGCTCGCCAACAAAACAGGAAGTTTTATTGGTTTCTACTTTTATAAAAATATTCCTGTTGATTTTTTCGGGTATGCTGTCTCCTTTTTTTAAAATAAAATCTTTGTAATTATTTTCCTCAGCCGGTTCATCCAGTGGCATCAAACCGCTGAAGGGTGAGTTACTGTTAGCATTGTTGACTGTTGTACTGCTGACTACTTTTATTTTTACAGTATTGCTTTGCCATGATTTTCCATCTGCCAGTATGGTAGCCGGGGCAATGGTATAATTCCCTTTTGCTTTCGGCTTCAGCAAATAAGTTATGCTGGTATAAGCACCAGCAATTGCCTCTACGCCAATTTCCCTGGTGGGCTCGCCAACAACAATAAAATTTTTTAACCCGGGAGGTTTTATCAACTGTACCTTGTCGGCGTTCCTTATTATCAATCTCAGTTCTGCAATTTCATCTGTGCCGATAGTGGCGGGAGTAATGATGGCTGTAAACTTTGCCTGTGCCAATACAATATTATTCCAATTGGTAAGTACAATGAGCAGTAAAAATATTTTCGGTAATCGCAGTTGCATAGCTAAGGCTGTAAAAATAAACTACCACTGCAAGCAACACAAAATAATAGTGTGAATGGTTTGAAAAAATTGTTAAGAGAAATTTTTTACAAATCCCCCAGCTGCGGTCTCAGCACAATGTCTTCCATTACGGCTGATGGTGAAAGTTTGGTGGCAGCTACAATCATTGCAGCAATATCAGCTGCTTCCATAATGCGGTGGGCACTGTTATCATAATTGCCCCAGGAGTTGGTGAGTACTGCTCCCGGATATACTGCGGAAACTTTTATATTGTAAGGCTTCATCTCTTCCCGTAAATTTTTACTAAAACCCATCATGGCAAATTTGCTGATGCTGTAGCTGCCGCCATTATCATAAGCCTGCAGGGAAGCAATGGAACAGATATTAAAAACATGGCCTTTTTTTTCTGCCATCATACCGGGCAGCAGTACACGGGTAAGATGATAAGCACTGTACAAATTAGTATGGATCATGGTTTCCAGCACGCCATCTGTTTCATTATACACACTGCCAGGTAAAAACAATCCTGCATTGTTTACTAAAATATCAACCGCTGCACAATGTTCATTTACCCATTTGCCAAAATCAATGGCCTGTTCTTTTACCGCAAGGTTAAAAGCCTTTGACAAAAAATTGCTGTTTGGAAACCTTGCCTGTAAATCAGCAGTAGTTTCCTGCAGCAATTTTTCATTTTTGGAACATAAAAAAAAGTTTGCTCCTGCTGCTGCAAATGCTTCAGCAATGGCCCTGCCTATTCCTTTAGAAGCGCCGGTTATTACTATATTTTTATTGCTCATGGCCTGTTATTAAGTAGGTGGTGATAATCCTGTGACAACTATTTTACAATTTTAGCGTTTTAAAATAATAAATCCGGCAATTTTGCAGTTATAGTTAATATGAAATACAAACACCTCTTTTTCGATCTCGATCACACCCTGTGGGATTTTGATGCCAATGCCAAAGAAACGCTGATAGAAATATATGCGTTTTTTGACCTGGAGAAAAAAGGGGTGATGCCTTTTGAAGACTTTTACAAGCTTTACAAAATACACAACGAAATACTGTGGGACCGCTACCACAAAGGCTTTATCAACAGCGAAGAACTGAAATGGAAACGCATGTGGCGTACGCTGCTGGAATTTAAAATTGGCGATGAAGCTCTGGCAAAGTCCATGAGTGAAAAATTCCTCGAAATTTTACCAACCAAAAAATTATTGTTTCCCTACACTTTTGAAGTGCTTGATTATTTACGGGACAACAATTATGATTTGCACCTGATCACCAACGGTTTTGAAAAAACACAATGGAGTAAGCTCAACAACAGCGGGCTCAATGTTTACTTTACGCATGTGGTAACATCCGAAGCCAGCAACAGCATCAAGCCGCAGAAAGAAATTTTTGATTACGCTATGAACAAGGCTGGCGCTGAATTGCATCAAAGCATTATGCTGGGAGATAATTTAGATGCCGACATACAGGGTGCCATCAATGCAGGTATGGACAATATTTTTGTAAATCACATCAACGTTACTACTTTACTAAAACCCACCTACACTGTAAAGTGCCTTAAAGAACTGAAAACTATTTTTTAGGGCAAAAAAATCCCCTCCGTATAGCGAAGGGGTAATTCGTTTCTGCAAAGTAATTTTACAGTTTTGTTGATGTCTCTTTTTCCATTTCTTTGCTGCCGCAAGATTTTCCACTTTTAGTGCAGCATGATTTTGACTTTTTGGACTTCTTGCCTTTCTTACCGTTGTCTGCAAATGTTACACCTGTTACCAGTAATGCTGCGGTAGCTAATAAAAATACTTTTTTCATACTTGTGCTTTTTAATTTTTTTGATTAATCAACGTAAATGTAGGAGGTTAATTGCATTTTGCCAATTACCAACTGTTAAAAAATATCCAGCATTATAAAGTGGCAATCACAGTTACGCCGCCCTGTACCACCTGGTTCAGTTCCACATTTATTTTAGTTCCCACAGGCAATAACAGGTCTACCCGGCTGCCAAATTTGATAAAGCCCATCTCGTCTGTTTGATTTACCTGCTGACCCACTTCTAGGTAATTCATGATTCTTTTGGCCAGGGCGCCTGCAATTTGTTTTACCAAAATTTCAGTTTCGCCTTTTCTTATCACTACACTGTGGCGTTCATTTTCGGTAGAAGATTTGGGATGCCAGGCCACTAAATATTTTCCTTTGTGGTATTGATTGTACACCACCAGTCCGCTGATGGGATTGCGGTTTACATGCACATTGGCAGGGCTCATAAAAATAGATACCTGCAGCCTTTTTGTTTTGAAATATTCCGGGTCGGTTGTTTCTTCAATCACTACTACTTTACCATCTGCCGGAGCTACGATGGCATTTTCACTGATGGTCAATACCCGGTTGGGTATGCGGAAAAAAGATACTAAGAAGAGCAGCAAAAAAAGTGTAACAAAAAATATTACCCCACTAAGCAGAGCAGAGAAAGGACACACTGCATACAAAGAAATCAAGTTGAGTGCAATAAAAATAATAGTGCCAATAGCAATGGATTTATATCCTTCCCGGTGAATCGTCATGTGAGCAGTTTAGGCGGCAAATGTAAGAATATTAATGTGCAGATGTTGCAAATAGGCAAATGTGCAAATAGTTCAATTTGAAGAGGTGATTTTTTAAACAATATCTGTATACCAGTTAAACAATAAAAGCCTGCAATAATTTAAATACCCCCAATGATCCTAATCATATTAATTCCCAAAAAATCACCGTTTAGACAAACAATTTTACATACAGCCACACAAAAGGAGCAGCTATCAACAAAGAATCAAAACGATCCAGAAATCCGCCATGGCCGGGCATAAACGAGCCGCTGTCTTTTACATCGGCCATGCGTTTTATTTTGCTTTCCAATAAATCGCCAGCAGTGCCGAAGATGGCGCAGATGGCAGCAATGGCAGCCCAATGTTGCACTGGAATTTCTTTTGCTACAGGAATAAGATAGCCCAAAAGACCAATTACTACAATGCAAAGTATTGCTCCACCTGCTGTGCCTTCCCATGTTTTTTTAGGAGATATTTTTGAGAAGGGAGTTTTGCCAATAAAGGAACCAACTAAATAAGCCATGGTATCATTTATCCAGATAGAAAAAATTATTCCACAGGGAAGTATTCTTGGATCTAGCATTTTAAGGTTTGCTGTAATAACTATGTACTTTAAATACAAATCAATCATCAGCAGCATTGGCATTGTTATATACAATAACCCCAACAAGCAATAAGGTAAAAATTTTGGTCCATGTATCTTCTTTATCAATTTCACAAACTCATACCAGCAGCCGAAATGAATAACAGTAAACAGAAACAAGAAACTCCAAAAATTCCAAAACAAACCCACCAGCATTACCGCTGCAAATACCACTGCCGTTAAAAAACGGGTTTTAAAAACTTCTTTATTAAGTGCCATGAATATTAAGGTTGATGAGGGGTTTCCTGTGAAGCAATGTCGTTGATAAATGGATTATTGCTGAAGTTATAACAGGGTATCAATACTTCTTCTCCCGGCCGGTCAATATCTTTTTTATTTATTTTTTCAAACAAAATAAATAAGCCCACCACCACCGCAATGCTCAGCAATCCTCCCCAAAGCGGAAAGTGTTCTTCCATTTTAGAAGGATCTATTTTTTCACCAGCCCTGGTAGATAAATACAAAGAAGTAACCGCCGCCGCATTATTAAAAAAATGCCCAATGATATTTAACCAGATATTGCCGGTACGGTAATACACCCAGCCCAGCACAAAGCCCAATGCAAAGCGGCTGAGAAAGCCAAGATAAGAACCATGTACTGCACTAAAAACAATGGCCGTAATCACCACTGCCAGCACTGGTATTTTAAGCCAGCGGCTCAGCAGGTTTTGTATCCCACCCCTAAATAAAGTTTCTTCAAACACCGCAGGCAGCAATGCAATTACGATTACAGAAATAATATAATCACTCACATTGTCCATTCTTGCAATCACCGCCACCTGTTTGTTGTACACATCTTCGGCTGCTTTAAACTGCAGTAACGTTGCTTTGCTCCAGGGCAACATTTCTGTAAGCTCTTGCAGGGCACCCACAGCAGGAAGGCTTGCCAGCATGATCAATATCATTAGGGCAACTTCTTTTATGTCAAGGTTTTTTTTAAATCCTAAATGTGTAAAGGGTTTCATGTGGCAAAGCCAGGCATACAGTACCGGCGGTAAAAAAAATAAAAAAAATGTAGTAAGAAATTGCGACCACCGCAAAGCATTGGCATTTTCAGGAACCAATAATTTGTCCATTAGCTGGGCAGCGGATCCTGATTTCATTTCAAACAAATTGATCTTTCCCATCAGCGGAATAAAACTTGCCAGCCCCCCAATGATAAAGCCTGCGCCAAAAAATGCAGTCAACATTCCCAACTGTCCCCAATAATTAAAACGCCTGGTTGCATAATGCGCCATAGTGATTGCTTATAAGTGTGTAAATTTACACCCTAAAAAGTTTACGGTTTACAGTTTTCTGTTTATAGTTGTGAAATGCCTATTTCAAAATTTTACAAACAGTATTCATCAGACTGCAACCCGTGAACACTAAACCGTAAACAGATTTTATGCCTTCAATCGGAAATATACAACTCCCCGAATTCCCACTCTTACTTGCTCCCATGGAGGATGTAAGCGATCCGCCATTCAGGGCAGTATGCAAAGACAAAGGTGCCGACCTGATGTACACCGAATTTATTTCTTCTGAAGGATTGATAAGAGATGCCATCAAGAGCCGGAAAAAGCTGGACATTTTTGATTATGAAAAACCAGTGGGCATACAAATATTTGGCGGCGATGAAGAAAGCCTTGCCATGGCTGCAAAAATTGTGGACGTTACCAATCCTGATTTACTGGATATCAACTTTGGTTGCCCGGTAAAAAAAGTGGCCATGAAAGGCGCCGGTGCCGGTGTGCTGAAAGATATTGATTTGATGGTGCGGTTAACAAGTGCAGTGGTAAAATCTACTTCGCTGCCGGTAACTGTAAAGACTAGACTGGGATGGGATGACAATACCCGAAACATTGAAGAAGTGGCCGAACGCTTGCAGGATGTGGGCATCAAAGCACTGGCCATCCATGGACGCACCCGTTCACAAATGTATAAAGGCGAAGCCGACTGGACACTGATTGGTAAAGTAAAAAATAACCCAAGAATTACCATTCCGATTTTTGGTAATGGCGATATTGACAGTCCTGAAAAAGCAGTGGCTTATAAAAACCGCTACGGTGTAGATGGAGTAATGATTGGCCGTGCCGCCATCGGCTATCCCTGGATATTTGACGAGATAAAACATTTTATAAAAACCGGTGAGCACCTGCCTTCTCCTACTATTGAAGACCGGGTGGAAGTGTGTAAAAAACATTTACATAAAAGCTACGAGTGGAAAGGCCCGGTAGTGGGCATCTTTGAAATGCGCCGCCATTATGCCAATTACTTAAAAGGCTTACCCGGAATAAAAGATTACCGCCTGCAATTGGTAACCTTAAAAACAGTGCAAGAAATTGATGAGGTGCTGGATGAAATTGTAATCAAATATGCCGGCTACGAATTTGAAAAAACACCGATTGAGCTGATTAATTATCATGAAAAATGCCCGGTATAGAAAGCGAGGTATATTATTTTGCCTTGGTAAATTCTTGCAATCCGATTAAATAATCATGCCCTCTTTTCTCAGCAAAATAATCTGCTGCTAAAGCAAGCAGTGCCATGATGGTGAGGGCAATACCAAAGCCTTTCCAAAATTGATGCACTTCGTTATTTTTAAAATATACAAACAAACTTATGCCCAATAAAGCCAGGGCAATTTCTGCATACCGGTAGATGACAAAATTTTTCATCACTGTTTCCATTCTTGGTATCTCCTGCGCTTTTAGTTGAGAAGGATTCATATCGTAGGCATATACATTGCGTAGCCTGTCTTCATCACTTCTTTTATAAACTGTAAAGCCGGTAATGCCCAGCAGCAACCCTATCAGCAACAATGGTGCAGCTGCTCCTTTATAAAAATTTGTTTTAATAAAAAAGAAAAATATAATGGCTGCAATTACAGCAACAACAGCAATGGCAATAAACAACCAGCTTTCTGATTTTTCAGCATGAAAATATTTTTCAATGTCAGCTTTGGTAAACATGCTATTTGATTTTAGAAATAAATTTGATAAAGCCAGCTACAGACACTGCACACCACACTCCTTCCAGTATAATGAAAGGTACATAATTAATTAAGATGGATGCATAGCAGGCAAGCCCGGCTCCAATGATATTCATGATAAAAAATAATTTACCATCCCGGGGTATCAATGAAAAAGTATTGAAACAATAAGCCAGTAAAATGAGGCCCACACCGATGCTGCCAATAATGTCGTTGTAATTCATTTTGTATTTTAAGATTGTAAAATAAGCTTACCGCAGAAAATAACAATGATATTTTATAAAATGAAAACATAAACAGTATCATGTAATCTGGATTGCAATTCATTTATTTTTGCGTCATGCAGCAAATCAATTCACAGCCTGTTAAAAATATCACCCTCATCGGTGCAGGCATCATGAGCGCAACACTGGGTATTTTATTAAAAGAACTCAACCCAAATTTTTCCATCAGCATTTATGAACGGCTGGGTACAGTGGCAGCAGAAAGCAGTGATGCCTGGAACAATGCCGGCACCGGTCATTCGGCATTTTGTGAATTAAATTATACGCCACAAAAAGAAGACGGCACTGTTGATATTTCCAAAGCAGTAAAAATTGCTGCTGCATTTGAATTGTCAAAATCATTTTGGGCTTACCTGGTAAATGAAAAATATTTTGACCAGCCGGAAAATTTCATCAACAATATCCCACACATCAGTTTTGTGTGGGGAGAGGAGAATGTTGCTTTTCTTAAAAAAAGATTTGACGCACTGCAGCAGCATCCTTTATTTACAGCCATGCAATTTTCTGATGATGCCAGCCAGCTGATGCAATGGATGCCGTTAGTAATGCAGGGCAGGGACAACACAGAAAAAGCAGCCGCCACCAAAATGAACATTGGCACCGATGTAAATTTTGGTAACCTCACCAGGGTATTGTTTGCACACCTCACCAGCCTGCCAGGCGTAGAATTATTTTTGAATCATGAAGTAAGAGATTTGGATAAGCAGGAAGATGGCACCTGGCTGGTACAATATGAGAACCTAATGTTTGATGAAAAGAATGAATGTTATACCGATTTTGTTTTCATCGGCGCAGGCGGCGGCTCTTTACCACTGCTGCAGAAAAGTAATATTGAAGAAGCGGAAGGTTATGGCGGTTTCCCCATCAGCGGGCAATGGCTGGTTTGTAACAATGAAGCGGTAATAAACCAACATAACGCCAAAGTGTATGGCAAAGCCGGTGTGGGTGCACCTCCCATGAGTGTACCGCATTTAGACACAAGGTTGATAGATGGCAAGAGGGCATTACTCTTTGGGCCTTTTGCAGGATTCAGCACTAAATTTTTAAAGCAGGGTTCTTATTTTGATTTGTCTAAAAGCCTTGAGTTTGCCAATATCATTCCTATGCTGGGTGCAGGCTGGCACAATATTGCCCTCACTAAATATTTAATTCACCAGGTCACTTTAAATCATGCAGACAGGGTGGAAGCATTGAAAGAATATTTTCCTGCTGCAGAGGCTCCCGATTGGGAACTGGCCATAGCCGGGCAACGGGTGCAGGTAATAAAAAAAGATGATGAAGAGGGTGGTGTGCTGGAATTTGGTACCGAACTGGTGTTTGCCAAAGATAAAAGCATTGCTGCTTTGCTGGGTGCTTCTCCCGGGGCAAGCACTGCCGTTAGTACCATGCTGGATGTGCTGAACAATTGTTTTGATGACCTGTTGAAAACTGCTGAATGGAAAAATAAGCTGCAGCAGGTAATTCCTTTATATGATGCAGAAAGTAAAACAACAGATTGGCTGCAGCACAGGGAAAAGAATAATCATACTTTGCATTTGGATGATTAACCGCTGTAAATTTTATTTTCAATTTTGCGTAACCGCAGCAATCACTTCTTTGGAAAGCGGCGAAACACCGGGATCAAAATAATGTGTAAGCCTGCCCTGTTCATCAACAAGGTATTTTGAAAAATTCCAGGAAGGAGCTTTGCTGTTCCAGCCATTGCAGGCAGGATTGCTGAGCCAGTTGAATACAGCATTTTGTTCGCCGGATTTAATCACCACTGTTTTTGCCATAATAGGAAAACTAACACCATAATTTTTTTTACAAAATGCTGCAATGTCAGCATCGTTGCCTTTCTCCTGTTCCTTAAAATCATTGGCAGGAAAAGCCAGTATTTTCAATTGGCCTTTGTATTGCTGGTATAGTTTTTCCAGATCTTCATACTGATCGGTATAGCCGCAGTCGGATGCTGTGTTCACCAGCAAAACTTTTTTTCCTTTTAATGCGGACAAATTAAATGTGCTTCCATCATTCATTACAACCTGCAGCGAATAAAATGAAACCGGCGGCTGCACTGTTTCATTTTTTAAAATCGCTGATTTACTTTTTGTAAGATTGGTAACCCACATCAATGCAGGGTAAGCAGCCTTTAATATTTTTTGTCTGGTACTCATATTTACAGAATGACGGTTTACATAAAAAGCATAGAGCACAAAAGCCACTATGACGATAATTATTCCAATTGCTGTTTTCGTTACCCACCTCATTTAATTACCCATTTAAACAGTTTCAATTTTCCTTTTAAAGGAGGATATTTTATTGATGGGTCAAACCAGGTTGGTGTTTTCATTACAGATTTCTTATGACTGAAAGTATCAAAAGAAGCCCTGCCATGATAAGCACCTGTTCCGCTAAAACCCCTGCCACCAAAGGGAAGATGAGGATTAGTAAGGTGCCAGCTTGCATTGTTTACACATCCGCCACCAAATGCCACACTCTCCAGCCAGTCTTTTTCTTTTGTGCTGCTTGATGTAAACACATAAAAGGCCAAAGGGTTTTTGTGCTGTGCAATTATTTTCAATGCAGCTTCTTTTGTACTGAAAGAAATGACTGGCAGTACCGGTCCAAAAATTTCATCCTGCATTATTGCATCATCCAAATTTATATTTTCCATGATGGTGGGTTCAATAAATAATTTGGCTTTATCTGTTCTGCCGCCATGCACAATATTGCCCTGGCTTAAATAACTTGTCACCCGGTTAAATTGTTTTTCATTGATCATCTTTCCATAGTTGTAGCTGTCTTCGGGTTGGTCTCCAAAAAATTGTTGAATACATTTTTTCAATTCATTAATCAATTCATCTTTCTTGCTTTCATGCACCAGCACATAATCCGGGGCCACACACATTTGCCCACAGTTATTAAATTTTGTCATTACAATCCGCCTGGCTGTTACTTTTATATCGGCATTACTTTCTACAACGCAGGGGCTTTTGCCGCCCAGCTCTAATGTAACAGGCACCAGCCTTTCAGCCGCCATTTGATAAATAATTTTTCCTACCGCAGTGCTGCCGGTATAAAACACATGGTCGAAGCTAAAGTTGTTCATCATCTCCGGCACTACTTTTCCGCCATCTCCTTCTACATACAAAATATATTCTTTGGCAAATATTTCTTCAGTAATTTTTTTCATCACCGCTTCTGTTGCAGAAGCAAATTCACTCGGTTTTATCACCACACAATTCCCTGCTGCAATGGCGCCTATCAATGGGTTCATCAATAATTGAAAAGGATAATTCCAGGGAGCAATAATGAGCACCACACCCAATGGTTCTTTTAAAATATGGCTGGATGATGGCAGGTTGAGCAGGTTTGTTCTTACCCTTTCCGGCTCCATCCAGACAGCTAAATTTTTTATTGTATCATTCAGCTCAGACAGTACCAAACCATTTTCGGTAACCCAGCATTCTTCGGGGCTTTTCTTCAGGTCTTTATACAAAGCATCATACAATTCCTGTTCATGCAAAATGATGGATTGCTTCAATTTTTTTAATTGCTCTTTACGAAACTGGTATGGTTTGGTGATGCCACTGTTAAAGTAGTTGCGTAAGTTTTCCAATTGCTGAACTGTTGCCATGAGAATGATTCAATCGTTATAAAAATAATGCCCGTGCAGAAATAACCGGTACATAAAATTAACCTAATAAAATTATCAGTTAAGTATAATTCTGTTGCAGTCCGTTAATCCTTTTCAGTAATTTGATACCTTCGATGATTATGATAAGAAATATAACAGCAAATGATTTTGATTTTATTTACAGTCTGTACATGCACCCACAGGTGAATCCTTTTTTGTTGTATGAAAATATGGATGCCCGCTCTTTTGAACCGATTTTTAATGACCTGCTGGAAAAAAATATCATTTATATTTTTGAAGCGGAAGCAACTGCTGCCGGCATGTTTAAATTTATACCCCAATTGCACCGGAATGCTCACATGGCTTACCTTGGTGGCCTGGCTATTCATCCTTCCTTTTCAGGTAAAGGACATGGAATAAAAATGATGCAGGAAATAATCGAGTTGGGCAAAAAGCATGTCCTGGCAAGAATTGAATTAAGCACTGCAGTTTCCAATGAAAAAGCCATTCATTTGTATGAAAAAGCTGGCTTTACAAAAGAAGGCATTCTAAGAAAATATACCTGGCTTAAAACTGAGAACCGATTTTTAGATGAATACATCATGTCTTACCTCTACCCATAATTTTAAAATAATGATGACAGACGAACAGTATATGAAACAGGCGCTCAAAGAAGCACAGAGTGCTTTTGAGGAAGATGAAGTACCCGTAGGTGCCATCATTGTAATGAATGAACGGATCATTGGACGTGGCTACAACCAGATTGAAAAACTTACCGACAGCACTGCCCATGCAGAGATCATTGCACTCACTTCTGCCTTCAATTTTTTAGGCAGTAAATATTTACCGGATGCCACTTTGTATGTAACGGTAGAACCCTGCGTAATGTGCAGCGGAGCTTTGTACTGGAGTAAAATTGGGAAAGTGGTATATGGGGCAGCGGATGAAAAGAATGGTTACCGCCACACCACCGGCACTAACAGTCCCTTTCATCCCAAAACCATTGTGCAGGGTGGTTTACTGGCTGAAGATTGTGCAAGGCTGATGAAAGATTTTTTTAAAGCCAAAAGATAAGTTTGCGAATTAAGAAAGAAATAATTTTTAAAACAACATATTGGGTTTGCAAATTGTAAATTTGTCATCCAACAATTCAACATTAAAATTTTATCATTATGGCATTTACATTACCGGCTTTACCTTATGCACACGAAGCATTAGAGCCACACATCGACACCAAGACCATGCAGATACACCATGGCAAACACCATCAGGCTTATGTTGACAATCTGAATAAAGCCATTGCAGGCACAGAACATGAAACAAAAACCATTGAAGATTTGGTAAAACATGCAGGCAGCATTTCTCCGGCAGTACGCAACAATGGCGGCGGCCACTGGAACCATAGTTTTTTTTGGGAAAGTTTAGCTCCCAATGCCGGCGGTACACCAACAGGCGCTCTGGCAGATGCCATCACTGGAGCCTTTGGCAGTTTTGATGCATTCAAAGAAAAATTTGCCAACGCAGGTATGACAAGATTTGGAAGCGGCTGGGCATGGCTGATAGTAAAAGATGGTAAATTAGAAGTTAGCTCTACCCCTAACCAGGATAATCCTTTGATGGATGTGGCAGAGGTAAAAGGCACGCCAATACTGGGTTGTGATGTATGGGAACATGCTTACTACCTGCATTACCAAAATCGCAGGGCAGATTATCTTGTTGCATTTTGGAATGTAGTAAACTGGAGCAAGGTGTCAGAAAGATTTGCTGCTTAATATTTTGAAATAATAATTTTCGGAAAGGCTGTGATAAAAATCGCAGCCTTTTTTATTTCTATTGATGTTTTCAATTTTAATCCTACTCAAGTTTTTTACAAAAAAATGTTACGGCACAGGGTCATACCCATGCCCACCCCAAGGATGGCACCGGGAAATTCTTTTGATGGTAAGCCACAACCCTTTGATGGGGCCATATTTTTTTAAAGCTTCTATGCCGTAATGAGAGCAGGTAGGAGTGTAGCGGCATTTGCTTCCCAGCCAGGGAGAAATAATCC
Source organism: Chitinophagaceae bacterium (assembly GCA_031371545.1). Lineage (GTDB taxonomy): Bacteria > Bacteroidota > Bacteroidia > Chitinophagales > Chitinophagaceae > Ferruginibacter. Next base: position 25,749 of record JANMJU010000222.1, on the reverse strand, counting down.
ACTGGTAGAGTTTTATCAAAATGATAAAAGGAAAACTAAGTATTGGCAGTAGCTTCTTCATTGGCAATTTTTTTTAGCCTCACCAGCACAGCTTTTATTTTGGATGATACCAAATCATATTCCGGCACTTCATTGCCGATGTAGATGATGAAGACATGAATATTTTTACTGCTTTGCTGCAGGCTGGTTTGCAATTCATTTTTTTGAAGCCGGTAGGCTTCCCTCATTAATCTTTTTATGCGGTTGCGATGTACTGCTTTTTTAAAATAACGTTTACTTACACTAAACGCAGTTTGCAATTGTTCGCTGCCGACAGATGATTGATCGGTTTGTGCAGGCTTTTGATAAACTACTTTAAATGGAAACAATGAAAATGATTTGCCAGTGACAAACAATTGCTCAATCGCCTTGCGGCTTTTAAGACGTTCATTTTTACCAAGTGTGTATGTTAGTTTACTTTCCAATGTTGTAAAATTAAAAAAGCTCTCCAAATGGAGAGCTTATATTTTTATACCCCAGTTCCCCCTTTAGGGGGCGGAGGGGGTTATTTTTTACCAAAACGTTCGTCAGAAACAGTCAGCTTAACACGGCCCTTTTTACGGCGGCTGGCTAATACTTTACGACCGTTAGCAGTTTGCATACGCTCACGAAAACCATGTACATGTTTTCTGCGGCGCACATGCGGTTGGTATGTTCTTTTTTTACCTGGCATTGTATTGAATTTTTCCTTTTAAAAATATTTTTTAAAAACGCTTTTATTTACACTCACCAGGGCACCATCCCTGCTGTTTGTGAAAGGACGGCGAAAGTAATAAATAATTTTCAATTTAGCAGTGTGAATTAAGAATATAATAAAATTAAAGCGCCAAATGGGTTGATTTTACTGGCTTCCCGTAAAAAATGGCCGCTTTTGCATCAAAGTCTTCAGCAGAATCTGTAGTGTAAAAGCTTTGCCGGCTGTTCTTTTCGCATTGTATTTCTATTTCAGGATGCCTGTCCAGGTAATCGGCAAGCCCATTGGCCACTATTTCCCCTTGCGAAATAATAGAGAAGCCCGCTGGCAAAAACTGTTTTATCTTATCTATCAACAATGGATAATGGGTACAGGCAAGCAATACCGTATCTATATTGACTGATTGAGCCAGTAAGTTTTTTATGTTTTTTTCTATAAAATAATCTGCCCCGGGGCTGTTATGTTCATTGTTCTCCACCAGCGGCACCCACATCGGGCATGCCTCCTGGTACACTTCTGTTCCGGGAAAAAATTTTTCAATCTCTATTAAATAAGATTGTGATTGAACCGTGCCAGTAGTACCTAAAACGCCTACACTCCCGGTTTTTGTAAATTGCCCGATTATTTCTGAGGTAGGCCGTATCACTCCCAGCACCCTTTTTGACGGATCAATTTTTGGCAGGTCGTTTTGCTGAATGGTACGCAGGGCTTTGGCAGATGCAGTATTACAGGCTAGTATCACCAAAGGACAGCCTTGTTTAAAAAACCATTCCACACACTGCAAAGTATATTGATACACCGAATCAAAACTACGGGTACCATAAGGAGCCCTGGCATTATCCCCCAGGTAGATATAATCATACTGTGGCAGCATGGCTGCAATTTCTTTTAAAACAGTTAAGCCACCATAACCACTGTCAAATACTCCAATTGGGCCTTTTATCATGTATCAAAAATAAGAAAGCCATCCCGTTTTATGGGATGGCTTAATGAATTATTTAATGCAATAAAATTATTGTTTAGCTTTTGCAGGTGCTGCACCTTTTAGTTGAGCGGCAGGCTTGTCTGTAATACCTAATTTCTTTTTTACCAATGGTAAAATATCTTCTCCCGGAGGGCCTACTAAAACAGCAGCAGATTCCAACACATAAGCATAACCGCTTTCTTTTGCTGTAGCTTTCACTGCATCAAAAGCCTTGGCTTTGATTGGCGTAATTAATGCCTGTGATTTTTCCTGTACCATTTGCTGCATGGTCTGATTCCAGCCTTGTACTTTTTGATACAGTGCAATCAGGTCGTTTCTCCTTAATTCTTTTGCTGCCGGTGAAAGTCTTGCTGAGTCTTGTTGAAACAGACTGTCTTTCTCATTCAGTTCACGGTAATAATCATTACCCTGCTGCTGAAGTGAAGACTGGTAATCCTGTAATTGTGCATTGGCCTTTTCTGTTTCAGGCATTGACCCAATTAATTCTTCTGTGCTGATGTAGCCGATTTTTGCCTGAGCCGAAACTGTATTTGTAAAACCAAAAACTGAAATGGCAACCACCAACGTTAGTACTAATTTTTTCATTGTTATTTTTAAATGTTTAAAATCTCTTCCCTTATTTTTTACTAAACAAAACCAGGGAGGTTGTTTGTGAATAATTATACTTTATTTTAATTTTCCTGATAAAACAATAAACAAGCCATTAGTCACTTTTTCAACAATAATAGCTGCAAACAAATTGGCTATTGTGATTTATTTAACGCCCAAAAATCTCAGCACCTCGTCACTCCTGTCCAGTTTTGGGTCGGCAAATATAACGGTAATTCCTTCACTTTTATCCAAAATAAAGTCATAAGATTTATCTACTGCCAGTTTTTGAATGGCGGTATAAACCTTGTCCTGTATAGGTTTTATAAGCTCCTGCCTTTTTTTGAAAAGGTCGCCTTCAAAACCAAACCGCTTTTTTTGGAGGTCTCTTACTTCCTTTTCTTTATTGTACAATTCGTCTTCTCTTTTCTTTTTCAGCTCATCACTCAGCATTACCTGCTCTGCATCATAATCTTTATACATTTTATCCAGCACAGTTTGCTTGGTTTCAATGTCCTGCTGCCACAGAGTGCTAAACTGGTTTAGTTTTGTTTGCGACTCTTTGTACTCTGGCAATTTTTCCAGTATGTATTTTGAATCTATTACAGCATATCGCTGTGCATGTACCGCTACCGCTAAAAGTAAAAGGCAACTGGCAAGAAACAAGTATTTTTTCATTTGCTTACTATTTTGTTGGATAATATTAGTCAACAAAAAACTGGTAGTTAATTTTATTGACCGTCTTTTATTTTACAAATAAACGAATTAACCAGTTAATATTTTATTTTGGCTCCTGGCCCAGCATAAAGGTAAATTTAAAGGCGCTTTTAAGTTGCTCTCCTGGTTTTATCCTGTCGAACCCAATACCGTAATCAAAGCCTAACAGGCCAAACATTGGTAAAAAGAAACGCATACCAACACCTGCAGACCGGCGCAGTTTAAAAGGATTATAATCTTTAAAACTGTACCACCCGTTGGCTGCTTCAAAAAATGCCAGCCCGTAAATAGTACTGCTTGGATTGGTACTAAATGGATAGCGCAACTCTACAGTATATTTATTAAAAATAGTAAAGAACTGGCTCGGGGTAACGTTTTCAGGGTTTACTTTAGGATCAGAATTAGAATAAACCGGGTAGCCCCTGTGAGCAATAACATCATAACCCAATAATCCATAATTATTACTAAGGCCTGCATCGCCTAATTGAAAACGTTCAAATGGTGATATATCCCTCTTGCTGCTGTACTTACCAATAAAGCCGTATTTGGCCGCAATTTTTAAAATAAACTGGCGGTTTTTATCTGCTCCCTTGGCTACGCCGATGGGCACATAATATTCGCCATTGAATAACCATTTATGAAATTCCGGAAATTTAAATTCGTTATCGGTTTCTTTTACCAGGCCCAGAAGAGAATAGGGTAATGTAAACTGGCCACTGAGCATAAAGTTAGAACCACCTGTTGGAAATATCGGGCTGCCCTGGGATGCATTACGGGCAAGTGCCAGGCTTAAACTAATATTGGTAGAGGTTCCATTACTTAATCCGCCAAAACCACTTACCCTGTAATTTTTTAAACTATACTGTTGAAAGTTGAGTGAAGTGATCAAAGAAAAATAATCATCCGGCCATTTTAATTGTTTCCCCAATGATACGCCGGCGCCAATAATTTTTAGATAAGAAGTATCACCACAGGCGGCACAATACTGACCAGTGGTGGGATCATAAGAATTGGACTGCTTGGTATTATAAAAACTTACTGAAAAAGAGTTGCGCTTTTTCCCGCCAAGCCAGGGTTCGGTAAAAGAAAAATTATACGTTCTAAATGCCCGTCCGTTAGACTGTATCCTTGCACTGAGTTTTTGTCCGCTTCCCGAAGGCAATGGATCCCAGGTTTTTTTATTGAAAATATTATTGATAGAAAAGTTATTGAAAGTAATACCAAGTGTACCGGTTAATCCAATTCCTCCGCCGAAGCCTGCAGATAATTCTAACTGGTCGTTTGATTTTTCTTCCACCGCCCAGCCAATGTCAACCGTGCCATTATCAGAATTGGGTACCACATTGGGTACTATTTTTTCAGGATTAAAAAAGCCCAGCTGCCCAAGTTCTCTTTGCGTACGGATAATGTCTGCACGGCTAAACTTCTCTCCCGGCACGGTTCTCAACTCCCTGCGGATAACATAATCTTTCGTTTTGTCGTTGCCGCTGATATCTATTTTACCAATCGTTGCCTGCGGCCCCTCCTGCATACGAATTTCAAAATTGATGGTATCATTATACACAGAAGTTTCTATCGGCTCTACCCTGAAAAAGAGGTACCCATCATCCATATATAAACTTTGTATATCGCCGCCTTCTGCAGTCATTTGTTTTCCCAACCGCTTATTCAAAATTTCAAGATTATAAATATCTCCTTTCTTTATTCCCAAAAAAAGGTTCAATACAGAGTCAGGATATTTAGTGTTTCCTCTCCAGGCAATATCACCAAAATGGTATTGGTGCCCCTCATTCATTTTTATATGAATATCCAGGTTTCCTTTTTCATTTGCGATGGCTGTATCTGCTAAAATGGAAGCATCCCTGTATCCTTCTGCATTGTAATAGTCCAACAGGTTTTCTTTATCTTCTTCATATTTTTTAGGATTAAATTTTGAAGAGCTAAAGAGCTTAAACCGGAAGTAAGGATCGATATAGTCTTTTGTTTTTGAGATAGAGAGGTAGCCAAAATCATTAAAATATTCTTTGAATGTGATTACCCTATTTGTATCGCCATAGGGGCTTGAATATTTTATTGAATGAAGTGTAAACCTGGACATTTCTTTGGTTCCCTTCATTTGCTTTTTTAGTTTGCTGTCGGGTACATTTTCATTATTGGCAAAGTTTAAAGAATTTACTTTTACCTTATTGCCTTTGTTAATAGTAAATATCAATACTACGGCGTTGGGAAGATTCACCGCTGGTTCTTCTCTAAGGCTTACCGTTGCATTTCGATATGCCTTATCAGTATAAAAACGCTTGATAATATCTATCGCACTTACCTTCATGTTGTCCGTCACTACTTTGTCTTTTGATAAAGCCACTTTTGCTTCCAAGTCTTCCCTTTCCCCTTTTTTTATACCGATAAATTTAAAGTCTGCCAGTCTTGGCCTTTCTACTATTGCCAGCTCAACATATAAATTGTTGCCAACCAAATTAGTAAAAAATACTTCCACATCTGCAATCAGGTTTTGTTTCCAAAGTTTGGTGATTGCTTTACTGAATACATCCGTTCCGGGTATTTGTACTTTGTCGCCAATTGCCAATCCGGAGATAGAAATGATAAGGTTTTGATCAAAAGATTTATTTCCGGTAACGGTAATACCGGCAATGATATATTCCTTTGGTGGCTTTGAGTTAAATATTCCCTCCAACTGGGGATTAATGGAAACCGGGGTAGTATCAATCTGGGCTGTTGCCTGGTTACTGAGTAGCGCTATTATTCCAATAAATAAAAAGTTCTGGTAGATCCTGTGCATCAATTGTTTTTTACGGTCGGCAATATACTTGCTATTATTAAAACTATTTGTTAAACCCATGCCTACCCTGTTTCCCGGGCAGCAGGTTTTTTATTTTTTTGACTGGCCAAACTCCTTCCTGTTAAGGATTAGCAAGCTTTTCTTCTGTGCTAATCTGTTCGCCGGTTTTGCCAAATCTCCTTTCTCTGTTTTGAAAATCTATGATGGCTTCGTATAAATTATCTTTCCTGAAATCGGGCCACCGGGTATTGGTAAAATACAACTCTGCGTAAGCTAGCTGGTACAATAAAAAATTGCTGATACGGTATTCGCCACTGGTTCGTATCATCAATTCCGGATCTGGAAATTCGCTGGTGGAAAGATATTTTTGCAAAGTTTCCTGTGTAATATTTATCGGATCAAGTGTTCCGCCTTTCACATCGGCGGCAATATTTTTTACCGCATTTACCAGCTCCCACCTGCTGCTGTAGCTAAGTGCCATTACCAGGTTGAGGCCGGTGTTTTTTCCTGTTTCTCTAAGTGCTTCCTCCAGTGCCTGTCTTGCTGAAACGGGCAGCATATTCAAATCACCAATCACATGCAGCTTGATATTATTTTTATTCAATGTGGGCACTTCTTTGCGGATGGTATCTACCAGTATCTCCATCAGACCGCTTACTTCATTGGCAGGCCTGTCCCAATTTTCGGTGCTAAAGGCATACAGTGTAAGATATTCGATACCCAGTTCGGCAGAACCTTCTACGATGTTGCGTACACTCTCTACTCCATGCAGGTGACCAAAAAGACGATCCTCCCCTTTTTCCTGTGCCCACCTGCCATTGCCATCCATTATAATGGCAATATGCCTTGGCAGCCGCTCCACATTGATAGCATCTTTTAAACTCATAAAAACAAATAAATATAGCTATTAGCTAAGGGCGCAAAAGTAATGAAATTTAGTTGGAATAAGCGTTGCAGAAAAATGTTACAACTTTACCAGCCGCCCTTTAAAAGAAACCTTGTTGATGAGTATGGTGTAAAAATAAATAGCCCCGGGAAGATGGGTAATATTGAACTCCTGGGTATTGGTAAAATTTGCCACTTTGAGCCCGGATGTATTGTAAATGGTAATAACTTCTGCCAAAACCGATTCGCCATTTTTTCTGCACCGGAATACTCCAGTGCCTGGATTGGGGTATAATATTGTTTTAACAACATCTGCAACCAATGGTGCACCGCTAGCACAGGCTGTTTTTTCTTTCAGGTATTGCAGGTCGTCGCCAATACGTTTTGTGGTAAAGCAGTTATTGTCTCCTGTTATACTAACAACAGCATTGGGTGAAATATTGCCAGGCAATTCCACTTCTTTTACATTGTTATGATAATACCATTTTTGTGCATCATAAACTTGCCATTGAATAGGGGTACTGTTGCCAATAGATTTTAAAATGGTGAGACAGCCTGCCGGGCCTTCTTTTATTTCGGCCGTAAAATCAGTCGTGGCACAAGGCAGCCTTCGGGCATACCACTGGATATTGCTGGTGTTGGCAAAACATAACCGGTATTGCTCCATTTTGAATGCCTGCCAAAAACTTCCATCGCTGTCGGACGGAACATCTAAATAAAATAATGCTGAATCTGCAGCAGTTGCCAATTTCGCTACCATCGATTTGTTGTTATTATCCCTAAATTCAAATGTTTTATTTACTTCAACTGGAGTGGCAAAACCTGCGCCACCAGGATTAGAATTATTAAGGCTAAAATAAATTTTGTTTATGCCGGCAGGCACATAAAAATATCCGGGCAGGCTTAATAAATCTCCACGATAATTTTCAATTGTGTTGCCGAGATAAGGACCATTTTTATAAAAATAATTTCCATTGGTGGTAATCTGCAGGTCTGTTGCCGATTTATATTTTGATACAATTGATAATTTATAAGTTCCTGCCGAAGGCAATGCTACATCAATAACTCCCGGGCCACTGTTGTCAGTGATGGTAAAATCTTTTACAATGCCAAGTGTGTTGCCTGTTGCTTCTACAGTAAAATTGATGTAGCCTTTTTCGGGCATATCAAACCGTGGTGTGTATTTGAGCGTAAAACTCCCTGCTGCATTTGCAATAATATAAAACTCACTCCGGGTGCCATAATCTTTACCATTGGTGTAATTGACTTTCACATTTATCTTTTCTAATGCTGCCAGGTTATTGGTTTCAAAAAGGGTTTTTATTTGATCTGCCTCTTTATAATCATATTTTGTAATGAGCATCGCTTGTGCAGCAAAGTCATTTATAAAATTGGTGTTGATCTCTTCCTCAGTAATCAATGGCAACGTTCCGTTTTGATAAGCGGTTCCGCTGGAGGTATTGTATTTTATATTCATGTTGTCTGATGTGCTGTACCTGCTCACAATATCGCTGATCAAAAAATAACTGTTTACCACCTGCAGCCTGCTAATTTTGGCCAGGTACAAACACAGTGCAGCTGCCTTATCAGCCTTTGCAGCATTGCTCCGCTGATCAGAAGCCCAATCAAAATACAATACCATATAATGCAGGTAAACTTTCAGTTCATTCATTCTTTCTTTTATAATGGCAGGAGCATTTTGTGTTTGCAGCACAGCCTGGTTAAGCAACTGAAAATAAAGCGGCAGTTTGTATTTATTATCCTGAATGCCATTACTTACTGTCACTGTTTTATCACTGCTCCAGTATTGCAGCAACTGATAAATAGTGGCTGATGCATTGCCGAAAAGCGTATTACAAAACTCATGCAGCACAGCGTCTATATCTTTATCATCTTTCAATGAAGCATTGGCAGCCAATAAAAATGGCAGGCTTGCAAACTTTGCCGGCGATGCCTCCCACACAATTCCCTGGCTCTGTTTTTCCTTTGCCCTTTGTATGGTAGTCTTTAATTCATCCAGGAAAAATGAAGGTGTTTCGCCACTCCATTGCGGTAGGTTGAGGTAATGGTATTCAGCAATATTTTTTGTCCGGCTATACCACCTGTTCAACAGTCCCTTTGCACTGGTTTCACTTTGAAAAGCTGTTGGCACTACTTGTACATCAATATTGTCATTGATGGTTATTTTAGCAGATGGAACATCGGCATGGCCATCATAAGCATACAACTGAAAACGTTTGTCTGGATAAATTGCATTGATAGTAGCTGCGGTATAATTGGCCAGTATAAAATGCTGGTCACTCTCTTTTAAATAATCTTTATTACCGCAACCGGAATTGTCATTGGAATTAGCCCAGTGTGCACCATCGGGTACTTCTATACCAATGCAATCATTATTATAATTAAAATTGTGAAAGAGGTTGGCATAAATATCCCGGTTGCCAAAAATGGTATTTTTAAATTGTGTGTATTTCTGTTCAATGGCTGCACCCCACAATTGCATTGCTGCAATGTTATTAATGTCTGGCACAGACTGATTACTGGCCTGTCTTAAACCATTGTAGGGAGCTACATAACATGGATTATTTTGCAATGCAGTTAAATAGCTGTTGGTAAATATATCTCCCCGGTGGCCCGTAAAACGATTGCCCCCTACCATATTATTCCTGCGCTGGTACAATGCCCACTGGTGGCCAATATCACCAAAATAAGTATCCCAGGAATAGCTGCTGTTTTTATCCATTGCCCAGGTATTGTGACCGCCACTGATAAACCAGTTTTTATATTTGAATTTACAATTGTACAGGGTATCCATTCTTTTATACGGAGAGGAAAGTGCAGGGATTACTTCCCAGATAGTGCCAGGTTGGTAAAAGCGGAAACCCAATTGCTGTAGATATTGATAGATACCAAAATTTAACCCATTATCCTGCGGAGCAGAAAATTGTATTGTATTGATACCATCGCTATTTACTTTGCAAGTTTGATTGGCAGCAACTGCATCATCATAAACAAAGATGATCCCATTGTTTGGCAAACTTGTATATGGCTGCACTGTAAAGTGGCTGCCGGCAACAGCTTGCTGCAGCAGCATCGCCACATCCTCTGCAGTGGACTTTAATAGTTCCGATGCCCCTGCAGGATAATAAATTGTTTGTGCAGGCACAGGTACATAAGCAGACAGGCACACTGCCGTGATCAGTAAATAACGGATTAAAGCCATAGTATTCGTTTGGTAGTGAAATGACTATGGTTTCATCACAGAAAAAAAAGGAAATAAGTGGAATTTAGTACAGAGAATAGTTGGAGTAGGTATTACGGTAAACCGAAAGTAATGTATTTATTGGTACAAAAAAAATGCCGGACATTAAAGCCGGCAAAAACAATTTTGAAATAACCTCCTAAAAATTAGAAGGGCATTTATAAGAAGTAATATTAAAAGTGATGCCGATCTCTGCTATTACATACTGGTCTTTTTGTTTGCTCCAGCCACGCTGCCTACCTTCCACACCAATAGTTGTACCTTTTTCATAACTCCTGTCCTGAAGTATTCCTGCAGTTGTCAGATTATTGGAAGCATCAAGAAATTTGTCACTTCCAACATAAGTAGTACTTACATCATCTAAATAATCTGTGGTGGTAAGCCTTTGTGCTATCTGGAAAGAAAGATTCATCCGGTCGTTAATATTATATTTTATGCCTAACCCGATCGGAATACATACCGCCATGCTGCCGTAAGGTTTTCTTACTTTACCACTAACAGGATCTTTATAATTGATATTTTGCCCTTCTGTACCAAGTGGGCGAAGGAAATGCTTCTTGCCATCCAAATAAGCATAAGGATTATAACTAAACACTCCTAAACCGAGGGTCACATAAGGAGTAAAACTAAATTCTGGGTCGCCAGGTATGTATTTAAAAAAATTAAAATCACCGTGAAGGGCAATTTCAAAAATGTCGGTATTAAAGCTCAGGTTTCTTGATTTTTGATAGTCGTTGCTGCTGTACACATCACTATAACCTAACTGTGCATAGTGGGCACTGAGACGCATGGCGAGGTAATTATTAAACTGCTTTCTGAAAAATACTCCGATTGCAGGCTTTGGCCTGTTAAGTCCTGCTCTTGTATTTAAATCGCCAAAATAATGGGCCATACCAACAGTTACACCAACCTCACCCTGCAGTTCATTTTCACCAAAACCCCGTTGAGCAGATGCCATGCCTAAAATAGCAGCGACAAAAAAAATTGCTAAAAAAATCTTTTTCATACTTGCAAAGTAAGGAATTGTTTGTTAAAAAATACAGTAGTGGTGTTTTTTAAGGCGTTGTTTTTTGTAATGGTAAACAAAAATCGTTTTTTAATTTTTTTCTGGCACATAGTTTTTCCTGCTGCTATTATTCATTAGAAATTCTTTACTATTTTATCTGAGGGCTTGCTGCAGTATGCTGAATAGAATTAATGATGCACAAGAGTGCGACGCCAATGAAGTTTCATAACAGCACTAAAGCCTGGCTTATAAAATTTATTTGGCAATGTTTTTAAATTTTTATTACCAGGTTGGTATTGCTGATGGAAGTGCTGTATTTTTTTAGCGGCATTTCTGCCGGGCCTTTTATTACTTTTCCTTCGCTGTTGAATTTACTGCCATGCAGGCTGCAGGAAAAACCATTTTGTGCCGGCATTAACTGGTTGTCCATGTGGGTGCATTGCATCAGTAGTGCTTCATAAGTACCATCTGATTTTTTTTGTACGGCTATGTCGTACTGCCATCCTTTTGGACGTACAAATTGCAGGCTGCCTTTCTCAAATAAACTGAGCGGCATCTCAATTTTATTTTCTATTGGTTCGGTTTTAAAAACGGAATAAGCAGGGCTGCAACCGGTAAGGCCTGGCAACATGAATGCTGCTGCTCCACAGAAGCAGGCATTGCAGCCAAGTTTTAAAAAATCTTTTCTGTCCATTTTAAAATGAGTAACCGATACCGATGTTTAACAATGTATTATTCCGATTGTAAGGAAGGGTATTGGGTGCTGGATTAATAACCAGATCCGGGTTTTGTAAACCTGTGTGCATGAGCCTTACATCTGCTTTTATTACCACATTTGGTATGGGCAAATAACTAAATCCCAGCAGCAGGTGTTGCTGTTTTAATGTGCCGTCATAAATTGCTTTTGGGGGCGCCGGGATACTTGAATTCAGGTCAATGTATTCGTACCGGGCAAAGGTTACAAAGCTGGATTGATTTTGTTTTTTATAGAACCAGTCGTAGCCAATTTCTGCATAAGCACCGTACATATTTTCTGCCAAATTTTTTGCATAGGCTGTATTTACTTTGTCTGCATCGGGGTAGTTAATATTTGCAAAAATCGCTTTTGCAGAAACTGCATTGTGGCTGTACTGCACATTGGCTTCGGCTAAATAAACAGGTGTGCCGCAAGTGCCGCTATTGAGCCCTAGACTGTCTGCACCACGTTTGTTGAGACCAACGGTACCGCCGGTGTAACCTGATACCTGGAATTTAAAATCCTTCCAGTTATATTGAAGCGATGCAGTGATGGCAAGATTGTTTGCAGTTGCATTTCTACCTTCTGCCCTGCCTTCCCTGATGCCGGTACCATGTTCAAATGATTCACTGTTTAATCCATTCAATAAAGCGATGCTGTAGTTTAATGGCATTTTTGCTGACCTGCCATAAAACCCTACGCCCAATTCCCGCCAGGTGGCCGGTATTATCAATTGCTCCACCAGTGGCCTTTCTACGCCATTGAAATTTACAGGCAAATGATTTTCATTTAAGATACCAATACGGGGAACAAATAAACCGGCAATAATATATTGATGTGGATTGAGGTTGAATTTTAAAAAGGCCTGCTCCATTGCAATTTCTCCACCTTCGCTACCGCCTTCTACTTTTGCATTTTCTACTTCCAACTCAGTAAATACAGAAATTTTACTATTAAACTGGTGGCCTACAAATAATACAGCCCTCTCTAAACTAATAGTAGCCTGCTTTTGATTGAAATCTCTTTGGTAAGCTGCAGAGCCATAACCGGAGATTACTGTCTTTTGTTTACTTACACCCTGCGCTAAAGAATCTTCGTTGGTAAAGATTAAATTTTGTGCATTCGTTCTTGTTTGTGCCTGCAAAGCCACACTGCTTAATAACCATACTGCCGAACAAAATAATACTCTCATTATAAAAAATTTGTTGGCAAATGTATTGGCTTCTATTTTTTATAACTTTCAATATCAGGAAAAGCAATTACGGAAAAAGGAAAAAGAAAGCCCGGTTATGCTGCTGTATATTTTATTATTGCTTTGAAAAATGAAAATTCACTCCACCTAATATTGTTATCCCTGGCATGGTATAGCCGTTATTGATTTGGTATTTCTGGTCGGTTAGGTTTTCTCCTTTTACAAATATATCAAACATACTATTGAGTTTGTAACCAGCTTTTGCATTGATTAAAAAATAATTGCTTTGCTGCAGCAGTGGTGAAACTTGTGTATATAAATCTAAAATACTTTGCAGCCCCAGGTTTAGCATCCATTTGTTCGATTTGTAATTTCCATTCAGAGACAACTGGTGCTTTGGCGCTGCCAGCACCGGGTTTTTTACATCTGTAAAACCATAAGCAACATTTACATTCACCTGGTTGCTGACAACATATTTAGCAGATAGTTCAACACCCGTATTATTAAAACTCCCGGTATTTACATTTTTAGGGCCGCCATTTTGAAATACGGTTTGTATCAAATTATCTCCCTGCACATTAAAAATAGTTGCTTCCAGGTTTATCTTATTATTGGCCAGTTGCTGGTGAATTGAAAATTCATAGTTCATCATTTTTTCTGGTTTCAAATCTGGATTGGCCGGAGGGAAAAGATACAGATCGAGTATGGTGGGGCTTCTGAACCCCTTTGATACCGAAGCTTTCAGGGTTGTGTTTTTAGCTGCTAAAAAAGAAAGACCACCGGATGGTACAGCAATATTTCCATACACACTGTTATGTTCCAGCCTGAGGCCGGCAGTTAATATTATTTTTTGTGCAAGGGTTTGCTGTGTAAATAAATAAGGTGCCCATTCTGTAATAGTATGATCGCCAAAAACAATGCCCTGCCCATTCATGGCAAAAATATTTTCTGCCTTACCCCCATAATTTTTATAATCGAACCCAATGGTGGTGGTATTGTTTTTTATATACCTGAACTCCTGGAAAAAAGATAAACCATAATTGGCATCTCTTGACCGGAAACCATCTGAAATACGGTGCTTGCCATAATTATAAAAAAACTGCAGGTTGCCGGAAGAATGCTGATAATTATTGGCTAAAAACAAGTAAGAAGATCCCCGAAAAATATCTATTACTGCACCCGGCTGGCCATTCTCCGGGCCAGGATCGGATGCTTTAAACTTTGCAATATTTGTTTCTGCACCAATATTGAAATGATCAGAAAAACGGAAACCTATTTTGAGGTAGCCGTTGATGATATTAAAATCAGATGCCGGACGGTGGCCGTCAGTACGGTCGTTATTAAAAGATGCCATTGCACTAAATCCTTTTTTTCGATAGCCAACATTCAACATATATTTTTGTGTATTGAAAGAGCCGTACAAAACCCTTGCATTGACCGAATAGCCATCCTGCGGCTGGTTACGGGTAATAATATTTATCACACCGCCCATTGCATTGGTGCCATACAACACAGACCCTGTACCATGTATCACTTCCACTTTTTCTACATCAGATGCTACATAAGCATCAGATAGCGGATGACCAAAAATACCCATAAACTGGGGGCTGCCATTTACAAGTACCAGCACCCTGTTGTTTGGGCTACCACTCAATCCTCTCATAGAAACAGTACCTGCAGAACCGGTACTTACACCAAAGCCTGTTACACCCCTTTCTGTTACAAACAAGCCGGGTACATTTTCGGAAAGAACCGGCAGCAAAGCAGATTCACTGCTGTTGTCTATCTGCTCCCGGTTTACAACAGATATATTAAACGGTACATAATTTTTGGCAACCGCTACCCTGGTACCGGTTACCACTACCTCATTTAAAGTTTCTTTGTTTTCATTTAAAACTATTTCAACCGCCACACCAGTTGTTACTTTTTGGGTAATGGTTGTAAAGCCTGCTGCTTCCACAACAATATTATATTCTCCTTTTGTAATTTTGATAAAAAATTTGCCGTCTTTATCTGCCTGGGTATTTTTTGAAGTGTTGATCACACTGATATCGGCATAAGCAATAACCTTGCCTGCAGCGGATTTTACAGAACCTTTAATTGTTTGAGCAAAAGATGCAAGTGTGCAGATACAGGATACGAAGAGTCCGTATAATTTAATTTTCATTGTAGATTTTTAATGTGGTTAGGCGGCGAAAATATTGCAAGTAGGAATGACTTGCTTACACAAAAGGGAAATGTTTTTTAATTCCGTTTATCCAATCCCCACGACAATTTGTTGCGTAAGGTTTGCAGGAAATTATTTTCATTCATACGGATGAGGTTAATACCAAACGTTTCTTTTTTTATTGCCAGTTGAGCTTCTTTGGATACCACCATCCGGCGGCTGTCGAGGGTGCAGATAAAAGAATCGGTTCTGCCTTCCACTTCAAAAGAAATAATATTGTTGTCGGGTATTACGATGGGCCGGATATTTAAGTTGTGCGGCGCAATGGGAGTAATAACAAAGCTGCCGCTATCTGGAAAAACAATGGGACCATTACAACTGAGTGAGTAGCCCGTTGAGCCAGTAGGAGTGGCTACTATCAAGCCATCTGCCCAGTAAGTATTTAAAAATTCTCCATTTAGGTAAGTGTGAATTTTTATCATGGAAGAAGAATCTTTTTTCTGCAAAGTGAATTCATTAAGAGCATACGGCACATTGTTGAAAAGTGGTATGTCGGCATCCAGGTGTATGAGTGTACGCTTTTCTGTTACATAAGTCCGCTGCACCAGGGCACTGATGGCAGAATGCAAATCTTCTTTACCGATATTGGCAAGAAATCCCAACCTGCCGTAATTGATACCCAGCACCGGAATGCCTTTATCCTGCACCAGCGTTACAGTGTCCAGCAAAGTACCATCGCCACCCAGGCTAATCATACAGTCAATATCATCTTTCAAATCTTCGGCGCAATTAAACGTGGTGTAATTGCCTTTCATTTTAACCGCCGAATAAAATTGGTTGAAAAAATCCTGAAAGAAAACAGGCTCTACTTTGTGGGCATGGAGCTCTTCCATCAAAGCGTCCATATCTTTGTTTTGTTCGTTTTCTATTCCCCGGCTGTATATAGCAATTTTCATTGTAATTAATATTTTGATAATACAGGGCGAAAAATATAATCTCCTAAATAATTATATTCCAAAACTACAATCCGCTCTGCGCCTGTAAAAATAACCCGTTTTTACCTAACTGGTTAAAACTATACTCAACCCTCAGGTTTATGTCGTAAATAGATAAAATATCAATACCAAAACCACCGGTGTAAAGCAATTTATTACTGAGGCTGGTTTGATAAACAGGCTTACTGTAAGTAGTACCAAAGTCGGCGTAAGTTTTGGCAAATACGGTAAATGGAATGATGTGGTATTTGTCTGATTTCTTAAATGGGGTGGGAATGTTGATGGTAAAAAGTTTCTTCTTTAAAGTACTTCTCACCAGGCCGTACGCTACACCATCCACCACATACAACTCAAGCCCACGAAGGTTTACATCATTGTAACCCAATGCCCGCTGGTTGATATAAGGCTGATCAAATGGCAGCGTTGTTTTACCTGATAATTGCACACTGGCATACCAGTTATTTTTAAGTGGCCAGTAGGTATTGTAATTGCCTTCCACAGAAAATAGGTTGATTCCACCGCTGAAACCAAATCCTCTTTTAAGCAGTTTTAAAGAAGCCGTTACGCCTTTTAAAGGATAGATTGCATTGTTGGCATTAATATATTGGTAAGTGTAACTGAAGTCAACATAATTTTTTGCCAGTACCTTATCTTTAAAATAATTGGGATTGTACAAAGGGTCAATCAATGAATCGGCAACAGCAACATGGTTAAAAACAATATTAAAAAAATGAGTACCGGTGATGTTCTTTCGAAAGTTGTATCCTACACCTGCAAAAATATTTTTCCTGGAAAAACTTCCATTATTGAATAATACGGGCTTATTGTCATACGCAATTTTATAAATAAATTCCCTGTTTTCAACATAACCGCCGGTAATAGAAAAACCATTGTTAAGCGACTTTTCACTCACCGGTTTAAAATAGGTGAATGATACATTACGGGTAAAGCCATTTAAAAAAGTAAGTCGCAGTAAATCTCTGCGGCCGGTGAGATTGTAGTGGGTAAATTTTACTCCGTACACCACCCTCGACAGGTCGCCGTTATATTTTTGCAGCCACTCGTTGATGTTACGGTCTATCAACTGAAATTTAGGAATGGGGAAAATATACCAGCGTTCTTTTACAGCAATCACAATATCCACCAGGCTTGCGGCTGCGGTGGAAATATCAACTTTTACATCCAAAAAAAGATTGGTGTTATATACCTGCTGGCGAATTTTTTGCAGTTCATCATTTAAAGCAGCAAGCTTAATGGTATCCCCTGGTTTTAATTGTATCTCCCTGCGGATAATGTATTCTTTTGTTTTGCTGTTGCCAGAAATATTTATTTGGCGGACAATAATTTTTTGAGCAGAATCACCCGATGCCAGCAACCTGTTGGCAGCAGTAGAAGACACATCAATATTTTGTGCTGAAGCAGCAGCGGCCATCAGTATGAAAAAACAGCAGTGAGATATCTTTCTTAAAATAAGCATTAATAAAAAACAGCCTGTAAAAGCAGGCTTGCAAATGTAACAGATATTAAAATGATAAATTATTGTGTAAGCAGGAGGACAACTTAAATATCAAGGTAGTTCATCAGGTGCCGGTAGTTACTGTGAATTTCATTCTCAAATTTTTCATCTCCAAAATAGTAGATCACATCATATTCATATCTTTCAAAGGCAGATACAATGGTGGCTATTTCTTTTTTATTCAGGTGCAGTGTTACGGTAAGCATTCCTGTCTCAGCCTGTACCATTGTGTTCAGGTGCAATATCGTAGCATCATTACTTTCTACAATGCGGCTTATTTCAGAAATGGCAAACTGGCTGCGTTCCATCTCCATTACAATGATACCGCCGATTTCGCTGGCTCCGGAAAAATCGCCTAATGCTTTCAGTAAGTCTCTTACTGTTATTGCCCCCACCAATTCCTTTTCTTCATTTACTACCGGCACTACAGTAGTTTCATATCGGTTACTGTAGTTAACAGCATTTAAAAAATGTTCGTTTTCTTTTACAGCAGCAATAATAAAACTATTCTCCAGTACCTGTATTGTCAGTTTTTCATTTTCCGCATCCAGCAGGTCATCTTCACTTACCAGGCCAAGGTATTTATCTTCTGATACCACCGGCAGGTGGGTTACCCTGTAATCATTTATCAACTGCAATGCTTTGGCAATGCTGTCCTGCAATTGCAACTGGGGAATATTATTATTGATGAGTTCTGTAGTAAGCATAACTGCCGGTTAAAACGCTTTGGAGTACAGCAATATTGTGATTAATTAATGTGGAAAAGACAACAAAGAACATTAATTAGTTGCAGCAGGTGTTTTTTGTTTTATCAAAAAAGCATCCAGTATCCGGTTAAATTCTTCTGGCACTTCCATCATGGGTGCATGGCCGCATTTATCTACAAAATGAAGTTCACTGTTGGGGATCAGTTTATGAAACTCTTTACCAACAAAAGGTGGCGTGATGGCATCATTGTTTCCCCAGATAAGACAGGTGGGCTGTTTGATGGTACTCAGTTCTTCGCCAAGGTTATTGCGGATGGCACTTTTTGCCAAGGCAATTATTTTGATAACTTTCAGGCGGTTGTTGGTAATTTCAAACACTTCATTCACCAGGTCATCTGTTGCCATGGCCGGATCATAAAAAGTAAGTTCAGTTTTTTTACGGATATAATCTTTATCGCCACGTTTGGGGTAAGTATCTCCCATGCCATTTTCAAATAAGCCGGAACTGCCGGTAAGGATCAACGTTTTTATTCTTTCGGGCTGCTTTAAAATATGCACCAGCGCCACATGGCCACCGAGTGAATTACCAAGCAAATGAATGTTGTTGTAATTGCGGTGCTCAATAAATTTATGAACAAATTTTTGCAGGCCGCCAACAGAAGTATGCAGCAGGTCAAGTTCCAGCAATGGCAATATCGGCACCACCACTTTGTGTGTTTTGCTGAAGTGATCAATCAAATCTCTGAAGTTGCTCAACGCCCCAAATAAGCCATGGAGCAGCATCAATGGTTCCCCTTCTCCTTTTTCTATGTATTTGAATTTTCCGTCTTGTTGTATTTCGTAACTCATTCTGATGGTGTAGTAAAATATATTTTATGGCGCAATCAATCTTTTGCTAAAGTAAGTATTTGGGTAAAATTACGCCAAATAAAATAATGGTTAGAATTAAATTAATGAGGTATTTTATCAGACAGATTTTGGAAAAAAGCCTCCAACTGCGTAAAAGAATCTTTAAACAAAGGAATAATGCTGCCAAACCCTTCAATCACTTTTGGTGCCCATGGCCGGATGTAAGGATAGGTTACCGATTGCTGTATGGTTGCCGGTTCAAAGAGGTTTATTTTTTCTGCATAAAATAGCAATACACTTAAAATAATGGTGTACAAAATTAAATACAGCAGCACGCCGGCCAACTTGTTTGCCCATCCAAGAAAAGCCATTTCAAAAGTTTTTTCTATCAGCTTGCCACCCCAGTTTACCAATATTACCACCACCAGAAAAACGATTGCAAATGAAATAAATGGCAGCCATTTGCCAGATACTGTAATATTTTTTTGCAGGTGCACTGCCACCACAGCAGATAATTTTAATGCCGCTGCAATACCAATAATATATGCAACAATAGAAAACACGGCCACCACCAGCCCTTTGCGTAATCCCTTTATAACAGCAATGATTAAGAGTATTGCAAAAATTATATCAATCATTTTTGTATTGGCAGGTGCAGCACATGGCTACTGGTTGATAAATAAAATCAGTTTATTTACTTAATAGTTCTTTTACAATATTGCTGATGGTTTTACCATCTGCCTGGCCTGCCAGTTGTTTGCTGGCTGCACCCATTACCTTTCCCATATCTGCCGGAGAAACGGCTCCCGTTTCAGCAATAATCTTTATCACTGCTTCTCTGATGGCGGCTTCATCCATTTGCTTTGGCAAAAATTTTTCTATCACCGCCATCTCTTCCCTTTCTTTTACAGCAAGGTCTTCCCTGCCCTGCTTTTCAAAAATTTCTAAGGAGTCCCTGCGCTGCTTCATCATTTTTTGCAAAAATTTTTGTTCGGTGGCTTCATCAATTTGTCCGCCGGCTCCGGGGTCTGTTTTTGCTTTAATAATTTCGGCTTTAATAGCCCTCAGACTTCTTAATACGCCTCCATTCTTTGCTTTCATGGCTTCTTTCATTTCAGCCATTATTTTTTCTTCTAATGCCATAATTTTTACCCCCATCCCCTAAAGGGGTGTTGGAATTTTTTTTTATTTAGTAAATAAATATTTTTTCGTTGCCCACTACAATCTAAGCTAAAAAAGTAAACAACAGGTTCAGCGACATTGGCACAATTGCAAATTTATTTCTGTTCCTGCAACTGTATCGCTTTGAATTTTTCAAAAAATTCTTTGGCAAATTTTTTCATGTCATCTGTCAGCCCTTGCTGGTTGGTGGCTCTTTTAAAAGTATCGGCCATCGTCATCAGCATCTGGTAATAAAAATCGCCCATTTCATCCATCATCATGTCTTTTGTCCAGAGGTCAATGCGAAGGGCTGTTTTATCTGCACCATCCCACAATGCCAGGCATACTGCTTTTGCTTTTTGCGCCATGTCGGCCTGGCTGTCGGTAGCGCTCCAGCTTATCTGCTCCGGAACTTTATTGGGGTCAAGGAGAATGTCTATTTTTATGGTGGACTGATTCATATCTTTAATTAGCTGATTTGCTAATTAGCTGATTTGCTAATTGTGGGTGCAAATGTAATGAGATTATATTTTTTAGAGCGGCTGAATTGTTGCCAATATATTTTGCCAGAGCTGTATGGCAGTTGCATCTGGGTTAAATTTTGTAGATTGCTCCACTCCTCTTTTTATCAGTTCGTTTCTTTTGTTTTCATCTTTGTAAAGCAGCATCAGCTTTTCAGCAATGTCTTCCGGCACAGATTCATTGGCGTATAAAGCAGCTTCTCCAAACTGCTCAATGGCAGCGTATAAATTGCCGGCAATTACGGGCACTTCACATTGCATGGCATTCAGCAAGCTGGCAATATCCGTATGCAGGGGCGACGTATTGATGCAGGCATAAGCAGCAGCCGTTATTTTTTTCAGCAAATTCTGATCAAGGTTTTCCAGCAATTTTATTTCAGTGCGGAATTTGTACAATTGTAAACTTCCTACAAAAGCTTTGTCTTCTGAAACAGTATCCGAAGCAATGATCAGCTGCATATTGCTCTTCTGTCTTTTCTTAAATAAAGAAAAAGCCTTCAGCAGATTTATTAAATTACTTCGTGGATGAATGGCGCCGCTGAATAAAAAATATTCTTTGCCTTCTGTATATTTTTCTTTTACCACTTCCTTTTCTTCCGTGTTGGCTGGTTGATAATTTCTATTTACTCCTGGATACAGCACTGCTATTTTCTTTTCATTAACTGTATACTGTTGCTGGATTTTTTCTTTTATAACATTGGAAAATACAATGATGCTTTTTGCTTTTTGTAAAAAGACAGATGTATTTGTCTTGATAAACCGGTTGTATTTTTTTGAGTACCATTCAGGATGAGAAAGAAAGGCAAGGTCATTCACCAGTAAGCATTGCGGCAGTTTGGTTCGTAAAGAACAAACCCCATCTGCTGTGATCAAAATATCTGCTTTATATTTTTTTAAAACAGCAGGCAGTTTATAGTTGTACCAAAGCTTCCACAGCAGTGGATTTTTTGATTGCTGGGGTAAAACAATTTGTTTTATATTTTTAAGGCCACCCTTTTGTTCATCAAAATTTTTTTCTCCAATAAAAATAAATTCATGTTCAGTATGACTGTAAGCAATCCTTTCAAAACAATCAATCATCATTTTACTGATGGCCGAATTGCCCGAAAGAATCCTGAAATTAATTGCGATAACCATTGCCGCAAAAATAAGCTGACGGTTTTAATTAAACCTAAATTAATCCTGTTCATCATTACCCAAATACAGACCATTGCTGCTGCTTAACCCAACGTTAACTTTTGTTAATGGACGCTTAACTTAATGCAGTGATAGCTTTGCGGCCTGATACAACCTGGTTCTCCATGAAAAAAAATAAACTGGCATTATTCATCCTTCTTTTGTGTGCTTCAAAAAATATAATTGCACAAACCATACCCGACACATTACACATCTCACTGCAGCAGGCAGAGCAAATATTTATTCAAAATAATTTATCCTTACTGGCTGCTAAATATAATATTGATGCCAACAAAGCACTGATACAGCAGGCGAAACTCTGGGACAATCCCATCCTGACAACCGATCAAAATATTTATGATAAAGCAGGCGGCTTCTTTAAGCATGATGATGTAAACGGAACTTTTTATGTGCAGGTAATGCAGCTGGTAAGAACGGCCGGCAAAAGAAACAAAGCTGCACAACTGGCAATGGACAATGCCACTATCTCACAGCAACAGTTTGATGATCTGCTCCGTACACTCCGGTATGTACTGCACAATGATTTGCTGGAAACAAACCACTTGCTAAAAATAAAAAAAGTCTATACCCGTGAAGTTGAAGAAGTTTCTAATCTTATAAAGGGAATGGATCTTCAGCTAAAAGTGGGCAATGTATCTGTAAAAGACAACCTGCGTATAAAAGCCCTGCTCTTTAGTTTACAAAATGAATTGGTGTCTGCAGATGCCCAACTGCTGCCACTGCAAAGTGAAATCAAATTATTGCTCAACAATAATGAAACAAAATTTATAGCGCCTGCACTGAAGTACAAATTTGGCGAACTCACTACAGCCAGTATCCCAAATACAGACAGCCTTGTACAACAGGCACTCCTTAACCGGCCTGATGCTAAAATTGCACAAACAGCTGTTGCATTACAAAATCATAATCTTACTTATCAAAAGGCTTTGGCAAAGCCGGATATTAGCATTGGTACTGAGTTTGACCAACGCAGCAGTTATGCTCCCAACTATATTGGACTGGCTGTTTCGCTGCCGCTGAATATTTTCAACCGCAATCAGGGTAATATTGCTTCCGCTAAATTTTCAATACAACAGCAACAAGTTATTGCCGATGGTACCAATGCAAAAATTAAAAATGATATTACCAGCGCTGTAAGCAAATTTGTTTTTTACCAAAGTGTAAACAACCGCCAGCAATTAGATTTTTCCCAACAATACGACGCCTTGTTTAACAACATGCTCAAAAGCTACGAACAGCGCCAGCTAAGCCTCCTGGAGTTTATTGATTTTATGGATGCTTACAAAGACACCAAATTAAAAATGGTGGAGCAGCACAACGGACTGGTTCATGCTGCAGCAGATTTGAATTATGCTGTAGGCAACGACATTATTAAACTTAATTAAAAACCTGTATGACTATAAGAAGATCTTCCACTTTGATTTTGGGAACAGTATTTTTTTCCTGCACTTTATTTTTTTCCTGCAAAGAAAAAACAGAACAGGCGGCAGAGGCGCCGGAAAAAATTTGTATTTCCGACTCGATGGAAAAAATCATTCACATCGATTCTGCAGTGATGGCCACTGTTGGGGATGAATTAAAATTATCTGGCGAAATAAATTTTTGTGACAACAAAGTGGTAAAAGTTTATCCTTTCAGCAGTGGAAAAGTAATGGCGGTAAAAGTTTCACTGGGTGATAAAGTAACCAAAGGCCAAACACTGGCAATCATTAAAAGTGCAGATGTGGCAGGCAACTACAGCGATATTTCTTCTTCTGGTAATGATGTGGCGATTGCAAAAAGACAGATGGAAAATACAGCGTCGCTGTATCAGAATGGCATTGCCAGCGAAAGTGAAAATGCAGAAGCCAAACAAAATTATCAGAAGGCAGTAAACAACGCAGCCAAATTGCAGGCACAGATAAATATCAATGGTGGCGGGCATACATCCGCAGAAGGCAACTACATAGTAACGGCGCCGACAAGCGGTTATGTGGTGGAAAAGAAAATCAATGAAGGCGCTTTTATCCGTGGCGATAATGCAGACAATATGTTTACGATCGGCGATATCAGCGAAGTGTGGGTGACGGCCAATGTGTATGAAACAGATATTGTAAGAGTAAAGGAAGGTTATACCGCCAATGTAACCACGCTGGCTTACCAGGATAAAATTTTTCCGGGTGTGATAGACAAAGTAAACCAGTTGCTGGAGCCGGATACCAAAGTGATGAAAGTAAGGGTGAAATTAAAGAATGAAGGATTGTTGCTAAAGCCTGAAATGTTTGCCAATATTTTAATTCAAAACAAAGAAGGTGCCCAGTCCATCGCTATACCTAAAGCCGGCATCATCAGTGAAGATGGCAAAAACTATGTAGTAGTATATGAGGGCAAATGCAACCTGAAAGTAAAAGAAGTGGAAATATTAAAAACAGTGCAAGACATCAGCTACATCAAATCTGGCCTGGCTGTTGGTGAAAAAATTATTTCAGCAAACCAGTTACTGTTATTCAAAGCACTTACAGAAAAGTAAGCAGGGCAAGGGTTCTATTCAATTTTTAATTTCTTCCTACCAGCATTTTATGTATGAATAAGATTATAAAACAAATCATCTACTTCTCTTTACGCCACCGGTATTTGGTTTTCTTTTTAACAGCCATATTGGTAGTGATTGGCATTTTTGCTTATAAAAATACACCGATAGAAACATTCCCGGATATAACCAATACACAGATCATCATCATAGCACAATGGCCCGGCCGCAGTGCAGAAGAGGTTGAAAAATTCATTACCATCCCGATGGAAACAGTGCTAAATTCGGTACAGAAAAAATCCAACCTGCGTACTACTTCTGCTTTTGGTTTGTCTTATGTAAGAATCATTTTTGATGATGATGTGGATGATGCTTTTGCAAGGCAGCAGGTAATGAGCCGCCTCTCCGGTGCTGATTTACCTGATGGTGTAAAGCCTGATGTGCAGCCACCTTATGGCCCTACAGGAGAAATTTACCGGTATACTTTAAAGAGTGTCACCAAGTCGATCCGTGATTTAACTACTATACAAAACTGGGTACTGGACAGGCAGTTTAAAAGTGTACCGGGAGTGGCAGATGTAAATAGTTTTGGCGGCGAAGAAAAGACTTTTGAGATCAGTGTAAACCCCGACCTGCTGTTAAAATACAATCTTTCTTCGCTGGATATTTACAATGCCATTGCAAAAAGTAATATCAATGTTGGCGGCGATGTAATTGAAAGAAATGGGCAGAGCTATATTGTAAGAGGTATTGGCCTACTGAATAATATTGATGAAATAGAAAATATTATCATCACAAAAATAAATGGTGTACCGCTGCTAGTACGCAATGTGGCTAAAGTGGTGGAAGCTGCTAAACCCAGGCTGGGACAAGTTTCAAGGGTAGATGACAGGGGTAAGCAATTGGATGTGATTGAAGGAATTATTGTGATGAGAAAAGGAGAAAATCCTGCAGAAGTATTAGCTGCCATCGGACAAAAAGTAAAAGAACTCAACTCTTCTATTTTACCCAAAGATGTAAAAATTGATACCTTCTACGACCGTACCAACCTGATGGATTTTGCACAGGAAACGGTGATACATAATTTGATTGAAGGAATTATTTTGGTTACACTGATTGTATTGTTGTTCATGGCGGACTGGCGCACCACGGTTACCGTTAGTATCATTATTCCATTGTCTTTGCTGTTTGCATTTATCTGTATGCGGATAAAAGGAATGAGTGCA
>JANMJU010000213.1:0-6927 GCA_031371545.1 Chitinophagaceae bacterium | reverse complement strand
TTCAGGGATGCATTATTTGAAGTGATTGATCTAAGCCGCAAAGGAAATAAATACATGCAGGAAAAAGAGCCATGGATTGTGGTAAAAAAATTGGCCGAAAATCCTGACGCTCAAAAATCAATTGATAATTGTTTACACTTGTGTTTGCAATTAACTGCTAACCTTACAATTTTGATCAATCCATTTTTACCAACCACTGCTCAAAAAATGTTGGGCATGATGAAAGTAGTAGATAAAATACTGGATTGGGAAAATGCAGGAAAAGTAAAATTGCTGAGTGTGGGCTACAGTTTAAGAGAGCCTCAATTATTATTCAGAAAAATTGAGGATGAAGAAATAACTGCACAGGTTGAGAAATTAAAAGCTGGTTTAATAAAAGCAACAGAACAAAAAATGGAAGAAACTAAAAAACTAGAACCTGTGAATAACTCCCCTTTAGGTGATGGGGGTAAATCGGAAATTCAGTTTGATGATTTTGCAAAGATTGATTTAAAAGTTGGAACAATTTTATCCGCAGAAAAAGTGGCGAAGGCAGATAAATTATTAAAGCTTCAAATTGATCTGGGCTTTGAAACAAGAACCATTGTAAGTGGCATTGCTCTTCACTTTCAGCCGGAAGCTATTGTTGGGAAACAGGTGGTGGTAGTAGCCAATTTAGCACCAAGAAAAATGAGAGGTATTGAAAGCAACGGAATGATATTGATGGCAGAAGACAAAGCAGGTAAACTGCATTTTGTAAAGCCGGAAGCTGCGATTGATAATGGAAGTGGGGTGAGTTAAAATCAATGAAATAAAGTGTTATGCGAAAGCGTATCGAAATTCTACTCAAATGGTACAATCTAAATTTCGAAAAGGCGCAATAGGAAGATATTGGATTTTGATACCACTGATTTTTTTTACTGCATTTATCTCCTATGTAATAATATCAGTTCATTTCTTCAAAAGTGATTTCTTTAAAAGTGCTTTGACAAAGGAACAATCGGTGATGTTTGTTATCTTTTTTTTCTTCATTACAATTTTACTTATTAAGGTACTTATAGTGTCAGCTATGAGTATAGAGATTGATACAAACAAACAAGAAATTGTCTTTATTCACATATTTTTTAAAACTAAAAAAACATACCTATTCTCTGATTTTGATTATTATATTGAAACTATTGAAGATAGTCGTCAAGGTAGCTTCAAAGCTATTTATCTAATTAAAAATAAGAGACTTAAAAAGGCAATAAGAGGTTTCTATTATTCTAACATTGACGAATTACAACAGGCTTTGACTAGTATGCAAAACTTTGGATTTAAAAGATATGGATGGCTAAGTTCTGTTCTTGTCTATTTCATAAGAAAAGTTTAGTTTGTAAACCTAATTCTCATAACAAAGGCATTGCCGCATTCTTAAAATATATTTTTAAGAATGCGGCTTTTTTATTTTTTATCTCAAAAAAGAATACCTTAATTTCGATTTGGAAAATAGTTGTTTAACTAACTAATTTTGCCTGACCATTTAAAAAAGCATTTTTAAAAATATTTGTATGTCGAACAGAACAATTAAAAAAGTTGCCGTATTGGGAAGTGGAGTTATGGGAAGCCGTATTGCCTGTCATTTTGCAGGCGTGGGTTTGCAGGTGTTGTTATTAGATATTCAACCCAAAGATTTACCGGCAGATGCTAAGAAAGCGGATAAAAATAAAATTGTAAATGATGCATTGGCAGCAGCGATAAAATCAAATCCTTCGCCGGTTTATACAAAAGATGTGGTAAAGAAAATTACCACTGGCAACTTTACTGATAACATGAAAGATATTACCACTTATGATTGGGTGATAGAAGTGGTGGTGGAAAGATTAGACATTAAACAATCCATTTTTACTGAGGTAGAAAAGTATCGTAAGCCTGAAACGTTGATTACTTCTAACACTTCCGGCATTCCCATTCATTTGATGGCAGAAGGCAGAAGCGATGATTTTAAAAAACATTTTTGCGGTACTCACTTTTTTAATCCGCCAAGATATTTGAAGTTGCTGGAAATTATTCCTACGCCTCATACAGACCCGGCTGTGGTTGATTTTTTAATGCACTATGGTGATTTGGTGTTGGGAAAAACGACTGTGTTGTGCAAAGACACACCAGCCTTTATTGCCAACCGGGTCGGTGTATTTGGCATGATGGCCATCATGAATACGATGGAAAAACTGCAGTTGAGCATTGATGAAATTGATGCGTTAACCGGTCCAATAATTGGCAGGCCAAAGTCTGCAACATTTAGAACTGCTGATGTGGTGGGTATTGATACATTGGTAAAAGTAGCCAAAGGGGTGGCAGAAAATTGCCCTGATGATGAAGCAAAAGCAATGTTTGCTATTCCTGCATGGCTGGAAAAAATGCTGGCCAATAATTGGCTGGGAGATAAGACAGGACAGGGTTTCTTCAAAAAGACAAAGGGCGCAGGCGGTGAAAAAGAAATACTAACCCTTAACTTGCAAACATTAGAATACGGTCCAAGAAGCAAAGCAAAATTTGCTACACTGGAAGCGGCCAAGCCAATTGAAGATTTAAAAACGAGGTTGAAAGCATTGTGTGCAGGCACAGATAAGGCTGGTGATTTTTACCGCCAGTTTCATTACAATTTATTTTCCTACATCAGTTACCGCATACCAGAAATATCAGATGAACTATACAGGGTGGATGATGGCATGATGGCAGGATTTGGCTGGGAGATTGGTGCCTTTGAAAGTTGGGATGTATTGGGGGTAGCGAAAACTACTGAAGCCATGAAAGCCGCAGGATTTAAAGTAGCAGTATGGGTGGAGGAGATGATTGCATCCGGTGCCAAATCTTTTTACAAAGTAGAAAATGGCAAGCGGCTCTGCTACGACGTTAGCAGCAAATCGTACAAAGCATTGCCCGGCGGTGAGGCATTTATTGTGATGAAAAATTTTGACAATGAAACCGTTTGGAAAAACAGTGCCTGCCGCACTTATCATTTGGGTGATGATGTGCTGGGCCTGGAATGGTACACCAAAATGGGCAGCATTGGTGGTGAAGTGTTAGAAGGAATTCAGAAATCTATTTCGCTGGCGGAAGATAAATACAAAGGTTTGGTGATTGCAAATGACGGACAAAATTTTAGTGCCGGAGCCAATGTGGGCATGATATTTATGCTGGCCATTGAACAGGATTATGATGAAATTGATATGGCTATCCGGATGTTCCAGAATACGATGATGAGGGTTCGTTACTCCAGTATTCCGGTACTATTGGCGCCCCATGGCTTGGCATTGGGTGGTGGTTGTGAAATTTGTTTGCATGCAGATAAAGTAATTGCCGCAGCAGAAACTTACACAGGATTGGTAGAAGTTGGTATTGGCGTAATCCCCGGTGGCGGTGGCACCAAAGAGTTTGTGCTGAGGGCTTCTGATGAATTGCACAGCGGCGAAGTAGACACCAATACTTTGCAAAATCGTTTTCTGACAATTGCTACAGCAAAAGTAGGAACTTCTGCAGCAGAAGCATTTGAACTGGGTATTTACAGAAAAGGAAATGATGCCATTAGTATGAACAGCAGCAGGCGGATTGCCGAAGCAAAAAATGCAGTGATAGAATTGAATGATGCTGGCTACATTATGCCGGTGCAACGCAACGATATAAAAGTGCTTGGCCGCAGTGCGCTGGGAGCAATGCTTGCAGGCATCAATGGAATGCACACGGGCAACTATGCCACCGATCATGATGTAACTGTTTCTAAAAAATTAGCTTATGTAATGTGTGGCGGTGATCTGAGTGAACCCACATTGGTTACTGAACAATATTTATTGGATTTAGAGAGAGAAGCATTCTTAAGCCTTACCGGAGAAAAGAAAACTTTGGAAAGAATACAAAGTGTATTGAAGACTGGAAAGCCTTTGAGGAATTAGACAACATTAATTTTGAAAAGCTGACGCATACTGAAATTATCAATTAACTAATTATCCATTATCAATTATTCATGCTCTCTGTAATCAACCGGTGAAAATGATGAGTGCCTGTTTCTCTTGTAACAGAATACCGGCCATGGCTGTAAAATCTTGATACAATTCCTTTCTGTACATTCTCTACTATTTCTTCATCTTCCATTTCCACTTTATCCAAATCGCTGCCGGCGCCTTTGTCATATTTATCTTCCTTCCACATAAAGGTGATGAACTCTACTTTGGTTTTATTTACAGCAATGGGATTTACTACATTTATTGATAAGCCCCAGGGATAAAAATTGAACATCATATTGGGATACACCCAAAAATAATAGGCTGCTACATTGTTGCCATAATCTTCAGATTCCGGTGGCAAGTCAAAACAATCTTCATTGTCTTTGCCAATGCCCAACTGCAGGCTGGCTTTGGCATACAGCTCCGTACTGTAATCACCAAAACTCAATGCCGCATTAAGCGAAGCATGAACAAACGGAATATGAAAACCTTCTAAATAATTCTCACAATACAAAGCCCAGCTGGCATCTACTTCA
Source organism: Chitinophagaceae bacterium (assembly GCA_031371545.1). Lineage (GTDB taxonomy): Bacteria > Bacteroidota > Bacteroidia > Chitinophagales > Chitinophagaceae > Ferruginibacter. The sequence continues at coordinate 2,429 of JANMJU010000213.1, read as the reverse complement.
AAAGTTTTGCTCAGGTCGGGCCGGTAAATAAATTCATGTATGGGCAGCCAGCTCAGCCGTTCCATCATTTCCTGGAAATAAATATGCCCATCTTCTTTTGGCTGCAATGATGCAAACAATAAATTGCCCCAGGAAAATAATGAAAGTTTTGAAAGATTATCTTCTTCGCAGGGAAAGTTTTCTACCTCTTTAAATTCCGGCATCGAAATAAATTTACCATTCAGTTCAAACAGCCGGCCATGATATTTACAACGCAATGTTTTGGCTTTGCTGCAGGCTTTATAAGCAACAATATTTCCACGGTGGGTGCATACATTGCTAAGGCAATTCACCATCCCGTCTTTGTCTTTTGTCAGCATCAGGGGCTCATTCATATAGCCTTCCAGCAAAGTGAAAGGTTGTACATCACCAATAAATTTTACCAGTTCATTGCTGCCGATAAATTGCCAGGAAGGAGCAAATATTTTTTCTTTGGCAACAGCTAAATGCTCTGCAGAAGTATAAAAATCTGTAGAGAGTGTTTTGGCTTTGGCGATGTTGGCATCAACAAATAAGCGTTTCATAAAACAAATTTTACTCAAGGTAAATGAATTTACTTTCAAATTTTGCAAGCCTTGTTTGCAACCTTTGTCAAATAAAATTAGTTACCACTATGACTGGTTTAAAAAAATGGTATATTTAAAAAAATAACCGGCCACCGGTATGGGAGAAGCAGAAATAAATAAACACAGCAGGCAACTTATCATTCATTCTGTATTATTTTTTTATGGTAATGCAGCCAATGACGGCCTTAGTTTGCAAATTGCAAAAGATGTAGCTGATCATTGGAATGAAGCGGATGCGTTGGTAAAATTGAACAATGAAACATTCAGGGTGTATTTTGATATTGAAGGAATTTTTGCAAATTCGCTAACGCCGGCAATGGTTTTTGAAAACGACAATCCAAAAAATAATTATTTCAGGATAGAAGAATATGCGGAGGCAAATATTTCTTTTGTTGACGGGCTTGGTTGCAATACCGGTTATTTTAAATTAGATAACCTGCTGAATAATTCCACTACAGCGGCGCATGAATATGGCCACACCCTTGGCCTGGATCATCCACAGGTATTAGACATTAGGGGAAAAGGCGTGCCCGGTATCATGTATCCAAGAGGTACTGTTGTTGATGCGTTGTATCAATATAATCCAAATGGTTTAGCCGGTGATAACACCAATGGCGGCACCATGAACCCGTTTACAAGAAAAGTATTGCCGGAAGATGTGGAAGCATTGGGATTGCATAAACTTCGCTTTGATAAAAATGGTTTTGCAGCGGTAGGAGAATTTTCATCTGTATGGCATGATGCACATGTAAAGCAGGAGTTATAAAAGAACGATCAAAATCATTTTCAAATTGATCAACCCTGCCGGGCACTACCGCCTTTTGTAAAATTTCAGCCATTCATAATTTTGACAATAGAATATCAAAACCTTCCTATATATTTATCCGGTAAAGAAAAATTATGGCAATACTCTCAATCAATAACCTGTCGAAAAAATATGGTTATGTACAGGCTCTCAGCGATGTAAGTTTTTCTGTGCCGGAAGGTACGGTGTTTGGTATTCTTGGTCCCAATGGAAGTGGCAAAACTACCTTACTCGGTATTGTAATGGATGTGTTAAAAGCCACCAGTGGCGGCTATTCCTGGAATGGTGAGCAGAGCAGTGCTTCAATAAGAAAACGGATTGGAACATTATTGGAAACTCCTAACTTTTACCATTACCTCAGTGCAGAAGATAATTTGAAAATTGCAGCAAAAATAAAAGGCAGAGGAGAAGAGAATATAGATAAAGTATTGCAAACAGTAAATCTTTACCAGCGCAAATCATCTGCCTTCAGCAGTTTTTCTTTGGGGATGAAACAACGGCTGGCAATAGCTTCAGCATTATTAGGCGATCCGGATATTCTTGTTTTTGATGAACCTACCAACGGGCTGGATCCGGCCGGGATTGCAGAGATTAGGGAACTGATAAAAGACCTTAACCACAAAGGAAAAACCATCATTATGGCCAGTCATATTCTGGATGAAGTGGAGAAAGTTTGCAGCCATGTAGCGATCATTCAGAAAGGAGTTTTAAAAACAGTTGGTTCTGTAAGAGAAGTTATGAATACCACTGGAGCAACCAATGAAACTGTTTTAATAGAAGTAAGTGCAGCCGACAATGAAGCATTGAAAAAATTACTGGAGCAAATGAATGGAATGTCATCCGTAGCGATGATAGAAAACTACCTGCAGGTTACTGGTGATGAAAATATTACCGCAGCATCCGTAAATGAATTTTGTTTTAAAAACGGTATCATACTCAACCGGCTGAATGAAAAAAGAAAATCGCTTGAAACAAGGTTCCTTGAAATAACCGGCAGCAAAAGCGATAAATAAATTAAT
>JANMJU010000204.1:0-24680 GCA_031371545.1 Chitinophagaceae bacterium | reverse complement strand
ATTGTTTACAGTGTAATAAAATGGGCGCTATATTCGTGTATTAAAATCGAAAGCATGGAACCTAAAAGAAAAGTAGGCCGGCCAATTACCCGAGTCGCTAATAGTAACGGCAACACATCACAGGCCGGTACCAAGGAAAATGAAACCAGGGCAACGTTTATTATCAATGAAGCCCTGTTGAGCAAAGTAAAGGGCATGGCATATTGGGACCGGATCGATATAAAGAAGGTTGTCAATGATGCCCTGCAGGTAGCGGTTGCCGAGTATGAAAGTAAGAACGGATCTATACAGCCAATCCCTGAACATTAGCCGACCTGTTGAGGTGGGGGCTGGGTGCAAAGGAACTAACACAGCGATACCCCTGCAAAATTCATTGTACAGGTGCCAAAAAGTTGGGCGGGTCCTTCCTGGGTGTTTTTAGTGCGGCTACGCAGAGCCCCGGAAAATCGATAGCTACGCATTAAAAATATGTACGCAGTCCCCAGCTGCGTGCGAACCAATTTTATAAACTTTTTTATGGCAAAAGGAAACACACGGGTATCGATAAGAGCATACGCCCGGCACCTGCAAATTTCTGATAAAACAGTCCGCAATGCGATCAGGGATGGGCTACTTAAAATAAGCCTTGAATATTTTATTCGAAATAAAGCTGGGCATGAAATTATGGTGCCTCGGATTGATATAGAAATTGCTGATAAAGAGTGGGGTTGCCTGCATCAAACTGGAAAGGTTAAGCCCGGGCAAAACAGGTTAAAAAAGCTGGATTTGGGAAACGGTTCAGCGAATATAAAAAGCACTGAAATAAGTACGCATAAAGCAGGTGCGAACCATCAAAAAGTGGGGAACTGCGTACTAAGTCCCCACTCCGGTACGCACTCGAATAATGATCACAATACAGTGGAATTTTTACTATCCCTGGCCATCCGGCCCGATATGCCGCCAAAGGAAATTACCAGGTACAGGGAATTGATTTCCCTGGCCATTGACAAGTTACAGCTGCAGATACTTCACAATATTTTGAGCGGGGCAAAACAAATAAATTAATCCATTTTGGGTTAAACTGCGTTTTGCAGTTGAACCTATAGAGTAAAGTAAAGTACATACAGATACAGATTATTTACTCCCTTATTTACTCCCTTGCTGCTGAAACCCATACCAGTATTGATTTGGTTTACTCCCATCCCGAGTACTACAAGGCAGCTTACGCTGCCTTTTTCATTTCAGCTATCTTTGCTCCCTTTTTTGTAACCAAATTTTGTTGATTGGGTATTATCAAAAAACTATATCAAACAATCATCAATTACCTGCGGACAAAATTAACCCGGGTACAATTCATAATGGTGATAGCTATGCTGGTTGGGCTGGCATCGGGGCTTGTAGCGGTACTTCTTAAAACATTGGTGCATTATTTACAGCACTGGATCTCATCTATTCCTGTTTCCCGTTTCGCCTACCTGTTATTTCCTGCTATTGGATTGTTGTTGTGTGTTTTTATAATCCGTAAATTTTTCAATGGGCAAATAGAAAAGGGTATTGCCATGGTATTAAAAGCCATTGCAAGAAAAGCATCTTTTATCCCACTTAGTAATACTTATGTGCATGTCATCACCAGTTCTATCACAGTAGGTCTGGGCGGCTCGGCAGGACTGGAAGCTCCAATTGTTGCCACCGGTTCTGCAGTGGGTTCCAATCTTGGCCGCATCAGTGACCTGAACTACCAGGAACGTACACTGGTAATTGCCTGTGGCGCCGCTGCCGGGATATCAGCAGTGTTTAATGCGCCGATAGCCGGGGTGATCTTCGCCATTGAAGTGTTGCTTGCTGAAACTGTAGTAAGTTATTTTATCCCTTTGATCATTGCATCGGTAGTAGGCGCTTTATGTTCCAAAATTATTTTGCAGGAAGCATCGCTTTTTAATTTTGTATTGAAGCAAAGTTTTAATTACAGGAATATTCCGTGGTATATTTTGCTGGGGGTACTGGCCGGTTTTGTTTCATTGTACTATGCCAAAACATTTAAAAATGTTGAAGGCAGGTTGCACCAGTGGAAAATAAATATTTATGTCAAAGCGCTTATTGGCGGGACTTTATTAATATGCATTTATTTTTTATTCCCGCCATTATTTGGAGAAGGATATGAAAGTATAAAAACAGTTGCCAACGGAACATTGAAATCATTTGCTGATAACAGCCATCTTTTTTCTTTGCTGAATGATAACTGGGGCCTGATTGCTTTTACAGCCTGCATTGTTTTATTTAAACCCATTGCTGCTGCTGTTACCATTGGCAGTGGTGGTAATGGCGGAAACTTTGCCCCTTCACTATTTACCGGGGCATACACAGGTTTTTTCTTTTCCAAATTAATGAACAATGCTTCCTGGATAAAAATACCGGAAGGCAATTTTAGTTTGGTTGGCATGGCAGGAGTATTGAGTGGTGTGATGTATTGTCCGCTAACAGCTATATTTTTAATTGCAGAAATTACCAACGGCTATGAACTGTTTATCCCGCTGATGATCGTGTCGTCCATTTCATTTTTTATTGTAAAAAGTTATGAACCTTTTTCGATGGAGACCAAAAAACTGGCTTTGGAAGGGCAAATATTTACCCATAAAAAAGAAAAGAATATCCTTACGTCCATCAGCCTCGATGAAATGCTGACCGATGATTATGAATCCATTTCAATGGATAAAAAATTGCAGGAACTGATTGTGATTATTAAACGGAGTGAGAAAAATATTTTTGCCATCACAGATAATAAAGAAAGATTTGCTGGTATTATTGAGCTGAATGATATCAAACAAAGGCTTTTTCAACCAGATCAATTCGATAAAATATCTGTCAAGTCAATGATGAAGAAACCTGCTGCCATCCTTCATGAAGGACAGGATATGCATGCGGTGATGGAAAAATTTGATATTACCCAAAGCTGGTATCTCCCTGTGCTGAATAAAGAAAGAAAGTTTATTGGGTTTATTTCCAAAACAAAATTATTTAACAAGTACAGAGAAATATTGGCGCAGCAGGGAGATTTGTATGAATAATTATTGGACGGGAAAATTAAAAAAGCCCTCCAAGAAAGAGGGCTTAGTATCGGGGAGCAGACTTGAACTGCCGACCTTCGGGTTATGAATCCGATGCTCTAACCAGCTGAGCTACCCCGACATTTTGGGCTGCAAATATAGGAGATTAAAGTAAAACTGAACTTATCAATTGCACTTAATATGATTTAGGGATTAAAAAAAGCTGGCCAGAAAAATTCTGAGCCAGCTTTTTTTATTATCACTATTTAGCTTAAAATTTATTTACCACTCTTGTCATTATTTCTTTACCCATTTTTATTTTGAGAATATAACTGCCATTACCAAGGGCAGACATATCCAATTGTAAATTTTGTTCTCCGCTAATTAAATTCAATGCCCTGCTGCTTACTCTTCTTCCCGCCATGTCATACAGTTCCAATAAAGTAGTTTCATTGACTGTTTCAAATAATTTTACCGTCAACAGGCCATGTACCGGATTTGGATAAATAGTAATGTAGCCTGAAGGTTTCAATCCCCTGTCCACCACTTTCATTTCGGAGTAGCTGATATTGCCTGCTGCATTTTTTTGTAATAAACGGTAATAAGCAATTCCATCAATTGGGTTACTGTCTTCAATCGCATAATTAGTTGGGATGCTATTTGCCCCCTTGCCCTGCAGGCTTCCTATCCTTGTAAAATTCCTTCCATCTACTGACCTTTCAATTTCAAAAAACTGGTTACTGGGTTCATTACTGGTAACCCATTTTAACACCACCCTGTCAGGCTCATTCACTGTAAAAAAGGAAATCACCGGCACAGGCCTTGCAGCAAGATCATCCCTGGTGTACCATACAGGTGCTGTAATAATTCTTGCTCCGTTTGTTTCTGTAATATCTGCAAAATAATAGCCGGTAGTAAGGTTTGCAAGAGCGGTATGAGTAAAATTAAGTGTGGCTGCTGTGGTACTCGTTAATGTTGTTGCTGCAGATCCACTCCCTGGAACACCATACATTAATTTGATGGAAGATACTGCCGCAGAAGTAATGGTATTAATTGAAATAGCAGGGGCACCCATCTGGCGTAATATGCTGCCCAGCGGTTGTGTATTGACAGTGAAATTTATTTTAGCACCGCAATCTTCCGTAGCATAAAAACGCATACGCCGCATGGCATCCAGCAAATTATTTTCACTCAGGCTGGTAGCCAATATTACCAATCTTGATTTGGCTGTGTGGCCAAAGGTAAAATTGTGATTGTCATGATCAATAGTAGGGCCCACATGATAACCTTTGGCCAGCATATTTTTGTAAAAAGTATAATAGGAAAGTGAAGTAGCCTGGTTTGTATAAGTAGTATCAGTGGAAAAAGCAGGGCCGCTTTCTACTGCTGTACCTACCAATGCATTATCTGCATTTACATCATAAGTTATATTGAGCAGGTTATTGTAATCGTAATTATCCGGATGAGCACAATAGGCAAGCGCATTTCCGCCATGCCTGTTAATAATTTCAAATAAACCTCCGGCACCAGTGTAGGTACTTTTTGGAACATATACCTGGTAATTAGCAGCCTCCCATCCTATTAAGGAATCCATGCCATATACTATCATGTGTCCTGCATGGTCGCCGGTACTGCCTTGGGTTCCAATTACGCCCCACTCCATTCCATGCAATGCAACAAAATTACTGCTGGTAGCCGCAATAGCCTGGTCAATGCCCGGTTGCCAGTCTGCCAGGTGCATCCCTGCGGTAGCATGATTATGTTCGCTGATACCAAGAAAATCCATGCACAATGCTGTCTTTGCAAAAGCATAATCATCTGCCGGAATTCTGGTAGTGTTATCACTGTTGCCATCCGAATAACTGCTGTGAGAGTGCAGGTTTCCGTTATAAAAATTCAACACAGTTGATTCAACTGCATTGGTAATTTGACTGCCAGATAAAGCTGCGGTGGTTAAATAAACAGGACCGCCGGAACAATTGCTGTTTAATGAAAATACAAAAACATAGTAAGTGGTAGCTGCCGACAAACCTGACAAACTAAAGCTGTTTGATACCCCACGCAGTACTACAATAGCGCCACCAATATTATCATTGCTGTTATAAATAATGCCGTCTGCAGGGTTAGCAGATAAAGAACTATTAGTACTCATCAGCACTAGGTATTCATCGGCACCAGCAGTGGTAAAAATGCCATTCATTGAACTGGTAGTAACTGATGAAAAGCTTAGGGCTGTTGGTTGCTGTATCGGTGCCGCACAAGGCAAAATTGTTGTTGCCTGGTTTCCCGTTAATGGGCCTGCTGTTAAATAAAGCGGACCTCCAGCGCAAGCCGAATTATTGTAGGAATAAACAAAGAAATAATAAGTTGAATTTGCATTTAAACCAGTGGCAGTAAAAGACAGATTACCAGCAGCACTAATTACAGTACCTCCTCCCAAACTATTGCCTGCAGTGTAAACTGTACCATTAACAGGATTTGAAGTTAATGTACTAACGGTACTCATTAACACCAAATAGCCATCTGTACCTGTAGCTGAAGTAAACGAGCCATTAATAGAGTTGTAAGTAGATGAAGAAGTGAATGCTGATGGTTGTGCCAAAGGCGTAACACAGGAAGGATATAAAGTTGTCTGACTGCCACTTAAAGGGTTTGTGGTAAGATAAACAGGGCCTCCTGTACAGGCGGTATTATTTAATGCAAAAACAAAAAAGTAATAACTGGTATTGCTGTTTAAACCTGTTGCACTAAATGCAATAGCAGTGCCCCTGTTAATAACTGTTCCACCACCTAAAGCATCTCCACTATTATAAACAACGCCATTCGCAGGTGCAGCACTGAGTGTGGATGCAGCAGACATTACCATCAGGTATTCATTAGCGCCTGATGCACTGAATGAGCCTGAAAGAGAAGTACTGGCTGCATTGGCAAATGACAACCCTGTTGGTTGTGCCGGAGGTGTAACACAGGCTGGTAAAGCGGTAGCCGCATTACCTGTTAATGGATTGGCAGTTAAATATTTTGGCCCGCCACTACAGGAAATATTGTTTACAGAAAAAACAAAAAAGTAATAATTAGTTCCACTATTTAAACCGGCAGCAGTAAAATTACTGGATGAACTGTTGGCCACCACAATGCCGCCACCGAGGCTGTTACCTGCACCATACGAAGTACCATCAACGGGATTTGATATAAGTGATGTGCTGGTGCTTCTTACAACCAAGTATGCGTCTGCACCTGAGGCAGAAGTAAATGAACCTGCAATACTATTTGTAGTGAGACTCCCCAAAACCATTGCTGATGGCTGATTTACCGGAGTGGCACAGGAAGGAATAATATGAAACCCTAACCGGTTGGGGCTGGTGGCAGAAGCAGTTTGAACAGTTGCCAATGAAACAGAGGTCCATTGGCTGGTACTAAAAGTAGAAGTTGGTGAAATGATGTTACTGTTTCTTACATAACTGATATTATTGGCATTAATTCCCTGCCCAAATTTATCAATGATGGTATTAGATGAATTGAGCAAAGCGATGCCATCATTACCATCAAAATTAATTACCGTGTTGGAAGTTTGTGCAGCGCTGGATGCAGTCAGGTAAGGCAATTCTGTTCCATTGGCGGTATTACCAATTAACACTGTTCCTTTGGCAGGAATTGTAACAGTGAGGTTCACTGTTTGTGAAGCAGATCCTGAAAATTTGATGCTGCCTGTTGTACCACTTGATGGCCACAATCCTAATTTTAATTGAGGGGAAGCTGTATTAACGGAACTGCTCCCCATATTGGTAAGTTCAATCCATTTATTGGTTCCATTTCCCTCATAATATTGGCTAATGATAATTTGTGATTGTACACTTAAAGAAAGAATGGAAAGAGAAAGAATGACAATAGCCAGCAAAAAAGTTGAGTAGCTTTTTCTCATAAAAAAAATTGGATTTTAATAAAATAATTTTATCGGGAATAATTCCCATAACAACAAAAAAATGTAATAAGATTTAAAAGTATAGCAAATTTTGCATAATAGTTTAGCTTTTTTTACACATTTGTCAGTTTTTGCTATCCCGATGACAATTGATTGTTGAACAAAATTTCAGAAAAAAACAAGTGCCCTTTTAAATTGTTATTTAGTTATTGAATGTTAATCAATAATTAAAGTATAACTGACAACTTCCATTTGACGTTTTAATTATTCAACAAAGTTTCAAGCCTTATCGTAATCTTTTCCGGAGAAGGAAGCATTGCCTGTTCCAAAATCACATTCATTGGTACGGCGGGCAGGTTCAACGAACCCATTACTTCCACAGGTGCATCCAAAAAATTAAAACATGCTTTGGAGACTCTTCCGGCCAATGCTTCGGCAAAAGAATTGTTTTGCTGTTCTTCTGTTAATATCAAACACCTGCCATGTTTTTTAACCGTAGTAAAAATTAGTTCTTCATCTAAAGGAAACAAAGTTCGCAGGTCAATAATTTCTACCTGGCCAGGGAAATTTTTTGCAGCAGCTTTAGCCCAAAAAACACCCATGCCATAAGTAATGATACAACAGCTTTCGCCATTGTCAATCTTGTTTTCATCAGCCTTCAATACAATATTTCCTTTGCCCAATGGGATAATGTAATCCGCAGATGGTTCAATTGTTTTTGCTTCTTCTGTACCCGGAACTTTACTCCAGTAAAGGCCTTTATGCTCCAGCATTACCACCGGGTTAGGATCCAGAAAAGCCGCTTTCATTAAACCTTTCATATCAGCCGCATTGCTGGGGTAAACAATTTTGATTCCTTTAATAGTAAGCAAGGTACTTTCCACACTACCGCTGTGATAGGGACCTCCACCACCATAAGCGCCAATTGGCACACGGATTAAAGTTTGCACCGGAAATTTCCCACAACTGAGGTAGCAGCTTTTAGAAATCTCTGTTACCAATTGATTCAATGCCGGATAAATATAATCAGCAAATTGTACTTCTACAATTGGCTTCAAACCTACTGCACTCATTCCTACAGTGGAACCAATGATGTAGGCTTCCTGTATAGCGGTGTTGAATACACGATGATCGCCAAACTGTTCTGCTAAAGTAGCAGCTTCCCTGAAAACCCCACCCAGCCTTCGTCCTACGTCCTGTCCATACAAGAGCGCTTCAGGATATTGTTCCATAATTTCCCTGATGGCAAACAAGGCAGCATCTACCATTAAAACTTTTTGTTTGTTTGCAGCGCTGCGTTCACCCTGTTCTTTGGTAACAGGTGTGGCAGCAAAAACAAAATCTTCTACTGTTGCAGGATCCGGTTCAGGAGCAGCAACAGCATCTGCAAATTGTTTTGCCACTCTTTCATCATTTATTTTTTCTAAATACTGTAAATGTTCTTCGGCTATTCCAAGGGCTGATAATTTTTCTCTTAACTTAATGAAAGGATCATCCGCCGCATGTTTGGCAAGGTCTTCTTCTGTTCTGTAAAATTCTTTTCTCACACCGCTGGTATGATGGCCCAGCAACGGAACTTTGGCATGTACCAAATATGGCCGGCGATGCAATCTTACTTCATTTACCACCCATTCCATTGTTTCAAAACTTTGATCAAAATCACTGCCATCGATACTTACGCTGCTGATACCTGTAAAACCTTTAATGAATTCAAAAGCATTGTTTGTCCTGGCTTCATCAGAAGTTACACTGATGCCCCAGTCATTATCCTGTACTAAATAAATAATGGGTAACTGCTGCAATGCTGCAAACTGAAAAGCTTCACTCACTTCTCCTTCTGTTACCGAAGCATCACCCAGTGAGCAGATAACTACCGGAGAGGTATAGGCCGGAACAACATCATTTTTTGGTTCTATTTTTTCTAGGTATTGCACGCCTTGCGCTACCCCGGTAGTAGGAATGGCCTGCATACCAGTGGCACTGCTTTGATGTATGATGGTGGGCTTATCGGCACCCCTGTAATTTGGATGGCTGTAATATTCCCTTCCTCCTGTAAAAATATCATTTTCTTTTGCCAGCAACTGCAGCATGAGTTCGTAAGGAGTAAAGCCAAGGCCCAGCAACATACTTTCATCCCTATAATAAGGGCTTACAAAATCGCAATGTTGTAATTGAAATGCGGTGGCTAATTGTATTGCCTCATGGCCTCTTGATGTGGAGTGAACATATTTGCAAATTTGCCGATTGGCTTCATAGGTTTCGGCCATGGCTTTGGAGGTACACATTAAATCAAATGCCTTCAGCAATACATCGTTGGTTAACATTTTTCAAATGTAGCATAAAATGAAAATGCAAAAAACATTGAACTCTGATTTAAGCGTACAAAAAAGCCTTCATGCAAAAACATGAAGGCTGTACAAAAATATTTGTGTAAATTATTTTATCTCCATTTTCAACAGCATTTCTTTTTCAATGAATGCTTCCAACTCATCACCAACCACACATTCGCCAACGCCTGCCGGGGTGCCGGTAAAAATAAGGTCGCCAATATTCAATGAAAAGTAGTTGGATATATTTTCTATGATAGCATCAAAATTAAATATCATCTGGCCTGAATTGGCTTCCTGCACAAGTTCTTTATTTTTATAGAAGCTAAAATTGATATTCTTTTTATTAAACCCCGGGGTAATGTCTATAAATTTGCCTACAGCCGCAGAGTTGTCAAATGCTTTGGCTTTTTCCCATGGAAGACCTTTTTCACTCAGCTCTTTTTGAATATCCCTTGCTGTAAAATCAATGCCTGTGGTAATGCCATTGTAATAATTAGCTGCATGGCGCTCCTGTATGTACTTGCCATTTTTAGATACCCTTAAAACAAGCTCACATTCATAGTGCAGCTCATTGGTAAATTCAGGATAGTAAAATGGGGTATGGCTCTGTAGCAAAGCACTCTTTGGCTTCATAAAAATGACTGGCTCAGTCGGTATTTCGTGGCCAAGCTCTTTAGCATGTGCTGCATAATTACGGCCTACACAAATTATCTTCATCTTTTATTGGAATTAAGAGGATATAGCATGTTAATAAAACGAATATAATCAAAACAGGTAAAAAAACAACTATGTTGTAGTAAAAATACTAATTGGCTTATTTAATGGTTAGTTTATTTACTTCGGTCATTGTATTTTCGATACCTGCTATTGCAAATTTTTCAACTATATCAACGCATATTTGAGTCTTTAATTGTACTAATGGCATTTCATCCGGCCTCCATTTTCCCAGTACAAAATCTGCCTGCATCCCTTTGGGATAATTATTGCCGATACCAAATCTCAGCCTCGGATATGCTTCTGTACCCAAAATCTGCTGAATATCTTTTAAGCCATTATGGCCGGCAGCTGAGCCGGAAGCCCTCAATCGTAATTTATCTAAAGGAAGGGAGAGGTCATCTACGATGGTTAGCGTATTTTGCAACAGTATTTTTTCTTTGTCTATCCAGTATTTAAAAGCCTTTCCACTCAAGTTCATAAAAGTGGTGGGGCAAATGCAGACAAACTGTTTCCCTTTGTATTTTACTTCTGCCACATAAGCCAACCGGTCTATCCTGAAGCTGCCTCCATGCTTTTGTACAAAGGCGAATACCACATCAAGACCAATGTTGTGGCGGGTGTTGGCATATTGATTACCAACATTTCCTAATCCGGCTATTAAAAATTTTGACATAAAAAATGTGAAGATAATAGAAGAAGCTGTTTGAGTTAAATTTTTTTATCCCAACAATATTTTCTTGCCGGTAAAACAAATAAATCCCATTATTTCCTTTTGTTAAAAAACAAAATTCTTATCCATCCCGGCAACTTGTATTAATAAAACAGTTTACTTTTGTAATGAAATGAAAAAAATCATCGTCGCCATATTAGCTTTTTTATACCTCGGCGTATCTTCGGGCATTGCCATGGAGATACATTACTGCATGGGTAAAAAAGCAGGTGTTGAACTGTATGGTTCAGATAATGGGAAGTGCGGCAAATGCGGTATGAAGGAAAAAAAATCCGGCTGCTGCAATGATGAACATAAATTTTATAAACTCAATGACTCTCATAAAAATGTTTCAAACAACCTGAATTTTGAAACATCCGTTGCACTTGTTACCAATATTTTTCCTCTATACAATTGCGAAATTGTAACCAATCCAGTTTACAAAACAGTAAATAATAATTCCCCTCCGGATTATACAAAGCCCGCCGTTTGTATAATGAACTGCATCTTCCGACTATAGAATTTAGATTGTTTTTGACACTGGTAACAATGCTTACCGGTGTATTGTGCTATGTGCATATTTAATCAATTCAGCTTTACTGGTATTGAGTAAATAAAAGCAGGCAGCAGATATTTCAAAAAATATGCTGCTCAATACAAATAAAAAATAATCATTATTTATCATCATAAAATTTAAACAACATGAAAAAGCTACTCATTCTTTTAATAGCTGTAACTACGGCTACAGTAAGTTTTGCTCAAACTACAAAAACAGTAAAAACCAAGAAGGATAAAATTGCAGCCCTTCAATACAGCTGCCCGATGCATCCGGAAATGGTAATGGATAAACCTGGTAAATGCCCAACATGTGGAATGAACCTGTCAGCATCGAAAAAAGAGATAATGAAAATGAAGGTGATGGGAATTTACTCTTGCTCTATGCACCCCGAAGTAGTGAGTGACAAGCCCGGACAATGTTCTAAATGCGGAATGAACCTGCAGGCATCTAAAAAAGGGCAAATGAAAATGGAGTTGATGAAAACTTATAGTTGCCCCATGCACCCGGATGTAGTTAGTGACAAACCTGGTCAATGCTCAAAATGCGGAATGAATATGCAGGCATCAAAAAAAGAACAAATGAAAATGGAAACAATGAAAACCTACAGTTGCCCTATGCATTCTGATGTAGTTAGTGACAAACCTGGTCAATGCTCAAAATGCGGAATGAATATGCAGGCATCAAAAAAAGAACAAATGAAAATGGAGGTGATGAAAACTTACACCTGCCCTATGCACCCGGATGAAGTAAGTAACAAAGATGGCAAATGTTCTAAATGTGGAATGGCGATGACTGAAGTGAAAACAAAAACTATGAAAGATTAAAAATACCTAGCATTGAGAAAGCCTGATAACTTTCTCAATGCTTTATTAAATTAAATTTTGCAAAGATGAAAATGATGAAAAATATTATACTGCTATTAATCCTTTTTACAACTTCGGAATCGTATGCACAGGTCAATAATTACATCCCAAAAGATACAGCAGTTTCTTTTAAAGTATTTGGAGCCTGTGAGCAATGTAAAGACCGGATTGAAAATGTGGTAAAAAGTAAAGGCGTGAGATCGGCTGTTTGGGATGTAGATACAAAACAACTTTCGCTGGTTTATAATCCTGCAATTATTTCTTTAGAAAAAATTCAGAACCGGATTGTTGCTGTGGGGCATGATATTGAAACAAAGAAAGCCAAAACCATTGTGTACAATGCTTTGCCCACCTGTTGTCATTACCGTGAAATGGAAAATATGGAAACAGAAGCGATGGCAGACAGTATTCACCAAAAACTAAATGATACCGCTTCCACCTCTAACTCAGCAGTGCCTTTAGCAAATATTGATATAGTGAAAGGGGTTGTTTTGGAGAGTAATAAAAAAGGAGTCTTTCGTCCTTTGTTTGGTGCCAGTGTTATTTGGTTACATTCTGGTATTGGCACTTCTACTGATTCAACAGGAGTTTTTTCGGTGAAACATACCGGAACAGAAAGCAGGCTGGTAATCAGTTATAGCGGATACAGGCCAGACACAATATCAGTAACAGATATGAAGGAGCTAAAGATCATACTTGCGTCGGGCAAACAATTGAGTGAAGTACTTATCACTTCTAAACAACGGTCAACTTATATCTCTGCCATAAGCCCGATTCGTACACAGGTGATGAATGAAAAAGAATTGTTCAAAGCAGCCTGCTGCAATCTCAGCGAAAGTTTTGAAACCAATCCTTCTGTGGATGTTTCCTACAATGATGCTGTCACAGGATCTAAACAAATTCAATTGCTTGGATTGAGTGGCAACTACACACAGCTAACTGTAGAAAATTTACCCGGGCCAAGAGGCATTGCAACACCACTCGGATTAAATTCGATTGCAGGCCCCTGGATAGAATCGATACAATTGACAAAAGGCACCGGCTCTGTAGCAAACGGATATGAAAGTATTGCCGGGCAGATAAATATAGAATTGAAAAAGCCTGAAAAAAGTGAACAGTTTTTTGCCAATGCCTACATTAATGATTTGGGGAAAACAGATTTGAATTTGAATCTCTCTAAAAAAATTGGCACAAAATGGTCAACCGCCTTATTGCTGCATGATGATTTTAACAGCAATGCCACAGTTGATTTTAATAAAGATGGTTTCAGGGATTTGCCCACAGGCAACCAGTTTAATTTTATTAACCGCTGGAAGTATGATGATGGAAAAGGCTTTTTAACACAGTTTGGTGTAAAGGTTTTGAATGATAAAAAAACAGGCGGCGAAACAGCTTATAATGAAACAACAGATAAATTTACCAGCAATAAATATGGTTTAGGTATTGATACAAAACGTTATGAAGTGTTTGGAAAAATCGGTTATGTATTTCCTGAACAAAAATATAAAAGTATCGGTCTTCAATTGGCTGCCATTGATCATCAGCAAAATTCTTATTTCGGTTTAACCAGGTATGATGCAGAGCAAAAGAACTTTTACAGCAATTTAATTTATCAGTCCATCATCAACAATACCAATCATAAATTCCGGACGGGCATTAGTTTTTTGTATGACCAATACAATGAACAATTCAACACCAATATTTATAAAAGAAAAGAAATTGTGCCCGGAGCGTTTTTTGAATACACTTATGATTACCTCACCAAACTCTCTGTAGTGGCAGGTATCCGCACAGACCACAATAATTTATTTGGCTGGTTTGTTACACCGAGGATCAATATAAAGTATGAGCCAATAAAAGGAACTATTTTCCACATAAGTGCAGGAAGAGGCCAACGGACAGCAAATATTTTTGCAGAAAACACCAGCGTATTTGTAAGTGCAAGACAGGTAAATATTTTAAATGCATCAGCAGGCAAAGCCTATGGATTAGATGCAGAAGTGGCATGGAACAAAGGCATTAGCCTTGACCAAAAATTTAAACTCTTTACAAGAGATGCAATGCTGGGAATTGATTTTTACCGCAATGATTTTACCAACCAGGTAGTAGCAGATATTGAAAACCCCAGGGAAGTAAATTTTTACAATTTGAAAGGGAAGTCTTACTCCAACAGCTTGCAGGCGGAATTAAATTTTGAGCCGGTAAAAAAATTAGATGTCCGTATTGCTTACCGTTACTTTGATGTGAAAACTACTTTCAATGGAAAGCTGTTGCAAAGGCCGTTTATTGCTGCTGACAGGGCTTTTGCAAACTTAGCGTATGCAGTGAGTGGCTGGAAATTTGATTACACCATCAATTACAATGGAAAGAAAAGAATACCGGATACAAAAACAAATCCACCGCAATATCAAAGAGAACAATATTCGCCGGATTATGTTTTAATGAGTGCACAAATAACAAAAACAATAGGCAAAAAATATCCAATGGATTTTTATATTGGTGCCGAAAACCTCACTAACTTTTTTCAGAAAGATGTGATCGTTTCCGCAGACCAACCGTTCAGTCCTTATTTTGATGCTGCCTTGGTTTGGGGGCCAGTATCGGGCAGAATGTTTTATGCAGGCTGGAGATTTAAAATTAAATAAATGAAAAAGTTTTTTCTGTTTATATTATCACTCTTTCAAAAGAAAAATTGTTGCAAATGAAAAATGTTTTTATTGCAGTTGCATTGACATGCGCTGTTTACGCTGCCGATGCACAGGTAAAGATTGGGCAAATGGCACCAGAGATTTCATTGCCGGATATTAAAGGCAATACGATTAACTTATCATCGCTAAAAGGTAAAGTAGTACTGGTAGATTTTTGGGCAAGCTGGTGTGGCCCATGCCGGCGTGCTAACCCCAGTGTGGTAAGGTTGTATGAAAAATATAAAGACAAAGGATTTGAAGTATATGGCGTATCCATCGACAGTAAAAAAAGCGACTGGGTAAAAGCCATTCACCATGATAAAATAACTTACACCCAGGTAAATGATGATGGCGGATGGCAATCTTCAGTAGCGGCAAAATACAGTGTGGAAGCCATTCCTGCTACATTTTTGCTTGACAAGACAGGAGTTATTATTGCCATTGATTGGGAAGGGAAAAATTTAGAAAATAAAATAAAAGAGTTGTTGCAATAAGGTTTTACAAGAGGTTGATACAGTCTGATATTTTTCTCTTTTTGAGTATTTATTCTAAAAATCTTACTTTTACTAACAATAAAAAATGTCATTTACAAACCGTCATATCGTTGATACCTACACAGAACTTCTCGAAGGACTTAGTCAGGTCAATAAGATTGAATTGATCGACGTCCTTTCAAAATCCCTGCATTCAGAAACCCGGAAAAAAGAAAAAGCCTTCTTTAATTCTTTTGGCGCCTTCGGTTCAGAAAAAAAAACTGAAGATATTATTAAAGATATAAGAGCCAACAGAAAATTCAAAAAAAGAGAAATCAGTTTTTAATGCAGTATCTTCTTGATACAAATATTTGTGTATTCTTTCTTCGAGGGAAATTAAATCTTAGTGAGATTATTAAAGAGAAAGGCCGTGAGAATTTTTTTATATCAGAAGTTTCTGTTTTTGAACTTCGGTATGGCGCAGAGAATAGCACAGACCCGAAAAAATCTCACAAATCTGTAGATGCTTTTATAAATGGCATTTCTATTATTCCGATTTACGGGTGCATAAAAAAATATGCAAAAGAAAAAGTGAGGCTAAAAAAAATTGGCAAGCCAATGCATGATGAATTTGACCTGATAATTGGTGTTTCTGCAATTGCAAATAAACTCATACTTGTTACTGACAATACAAAACATTTTGTCAATATAAAAGGAATCAAGCTTGAAAACTGGGTAATAAAAAGACAGTTCAGTTAAGTTGGTAAACCTATTAGGCATTAATTCCCTTTTACATCACCTGCACAATCAAAAATTTCAAATAATGTGTGTACTCCTGCCCTCTTATAATGGGGTGATCGGCAGACTGTGCATTAAAAACTACCTGCCTCAATTGCCTCTTGGCATCTTTGGCGGCATCATAAATTATATCTAAAAATAATTCCGGCTGCACTAAGTTGGTACAACTGGAAGTAACTAAAAACCCACCGGGCTTTACCAATTTCATTCCCCTTAAATTAATTTCTTTGTAACCGGATATTGCTTTGTCAATGCTACTGCGGCTTTTGGTAAAAGATGGCGGATCCAGCATGACAACATCCCATTGCCGGCCTTCTTTGGTCCAGCTTTTTAGCACATCAAATGCGTTGACACAAGTGAACTCACAAATATTTTCAAGGCCATTGAGTGCTGCATTTTTGTTGCACATATCAATGGCATTTTGAGAAATATCTAACCCCAAAATTTTTTTAGCTCCATAGTGTGCAGCACAAATTTCAAATGACCCGGTATAACAAAAAGCCCCCAGTACATCTGCATCTTTCACAATGTGCTGAATGGCTTTCCTATTGTCCTGCTGATCTAAAAAGAAACCTGTTTTTTGCCCGTTGGCAATGTCCACATGAAACTTTACTCCATTTTCATTAATAATGATATTGGTATCAAATTCCGCAGATAAAAAACCTTTGTGCTGCTCCATGCCTTCCAGTTCTCTTACGGGCACATCATTGCGTTCGTAAATTCCTTTAGGGTTAAAAATTTGTTCAATGGCTTTTACAATGGCCGGCTTCCATACATCAATGCCCAGCGCCAAAGTTTGTATCACAAAATAATCATTGAACTTATCAATGATTAATTGCGGCAAATCATCTGCTTCGCCAAAGATGAGGCGGCAGTTTTCTGTATAACCAATCTGCTGTCTATATTCCCATGCTTTTTGAATCCTGTTTAAAAAAAACTGCTCATCGATTGTTTCATTTTTATCCCTCGTAAGCAACCGCACAATTATCTGCGACTGTGGATTTACGTATCCTTTGCCAATGAATTTTTTATCATGCGTATATACTTCTACTATTTCAGCAGGTTTTGGCGACGTATCCAGCAGCTTGCCCCTGTTCACCTCATTAGCAAATATCCACGGATGACCAAGCTCTACCCGGCGGCTGATATTTTTATTCAGGATAATACTTTTCATGGCGCAAATGTAACGGTTTAGGCAGCAGGGGCTGCAGTATCTAACCATCATCCCCTTAAAAACTTGACAATTTGGCTGTAATACAGGCTTGGCAAAATGTTTGACAATCGTACATTTGCACACAATTTTTTGGGTAATGAGAAAATTCTCTTTCGGAGGAAAGAAAAAAAATACAACAGATATGGAACAAAATAACAACACCGGCAATACTGATATGGAAGAATCAATTGTTGAAGAAACAATGAATATCAACAGCGATTCCGATATTCCGGGCAATACACACCTGAGCAATCCCGAAGCTGAAAATGCAGTGGAAAAAATACAGGCAGAACTGGACGAACAAAAAGATAAATACATCCGCCTCTTTGCTGAATTTGACAATTTTAAAAGGCGAAATGCCAAAGAAAGAATTGAATTAATTCAAACTGCAGGAAAGGAAGTAATTACTTCTTTACTGGATGTACTGGACGATTGCGACCGGGCAGAAAAACAACTGCAAAACAGTGAAGACCTGGAGCAGATAAAACAAGGTGTGCAATTGGTATTTGGCAAACTGAGAAACACACTTCAGTCGAAAGGGCTTAAAGCAATGGACAGTATCAATACCGCATTTGATGTAGAGAAGCATGAGGCCATCACTGAAATACCTGCCCCAACAGAAACACTGAAAGACAAAGTGGTGGATGAAGTACAGAAAGGCTATTACCTCAATGATAAAATTATCCGCTTTGCAAAAGTGGTGGTGGGAAAATAACAATTAGCCGATTTGATAATTTGGCAATGTGATGATAAAACATTGTATAGTTTAATCACATCATCAAATTATCAAATTACCAAATTATCAAATTAATGAAAAGGGATTTTTACGAAATATTAGGAGTAAGCAAATCTGCATCGCAGGATGAGATCAAGAAAGCATACCGCAAAGTGGCTATGCAGTTTCACCCAGACAGGAACCCCGGCGATAAACCGGCAGAAGAAAAATTTAAAGACGCCGCAGATGCATACGAGATTTTAAGTGATACTGATATAAGTGCACAATACGACCGGTTTGGACACCAGGCTACCAGCCGTGGTAATGGCGGTGGTGGCGGGTTTGGTGGCGGTGCCGGTATGAATATGGATGATATTTTCAGCCAGTTTGGAGATATTTTTGGTGATGAAAGCCCATTCGGCAGTTTCTTTGGCGGTGGCAATGGTGGCCGCCGTTCTTCGGGTGGCCGTAGCCGTGGGGTACGTGGCAGCAATCTCCGGATAAAGATAAAATTGAATTATGAAGAGATGGCCAAAGGCGCCAGCAAAACAGTAAAAGTAAAAAAATATGTACCCTGCACTACCTGCAGCGGCAGCGGTGCAAAAGATAAAAACAGCATACAAACCTGCGGCACCTGCAGCGGCAGCGGCCAGGTGAGAAGAGTGCAAAATACTTTTCTCGGGCAAATGCAAACCGTAACTACCTGCCCTACCTGTAATGGCGAAGGCAGTACCATTGCAAATAAATGTACCGCCTGCAAAGGTGATGGAAGAGTTTTTGGAGAAGAGACAGTTACCATCGATATCCCTGCAGGTGTGCAGGAAGGAATGCAGCTCAGCATGAATGGAAAAGGCAATGCAGGCGAACGTGGTGGCGCCAATGGCGACCTGATTGTGTTTATTGAAGAAGAAGCCCATGCCCAGTTGCACCGGGATGGATTGAATGTTGCTTTTGATCTTCATTTATCTTTTCCAGAAGCCGTGTTTGGAACGCAGGTAGAAGTTCCCACCATTGATGGCAAAGCAAAAATTAAAATTCCACCGGGCACACAAAGTGGTAAAATATTCAGGCTGAAAGGCAAAGGTTTTCCTTCTGTAAACAGTTATGAAAAAGGTGATCAGCTGATTCATGTGAATATCTGGACACCGCAGCATGTAAACAGTGAAGAAAAAGCCATGCTTGAAAAAATGCAGGAGAGTAATAATTTTCAACCCAAACCGGAGAAAGGCGATAAATCATTTTTTGATAAAGTAAGGGAAATGTTCAGTTAATCGTCGTCGTTCTTTTTCTTCTTCAATTTTGATTTGCTGTATATTTTCTTTGCACTACCCACCAATTGTACAAACTCCTTTTGCAGGTAGTCATTGGGGTTGTGGGCACTGATGGCAACTGCTTCAATTGCATTCCAGTCAGTCTTTGCAGGAAGGTATTTCGATTGCCGCAATTTCATTCCAAACATAGCTATCGCAGCACCCAGCTGCAGGTCTTTGCTGATGCTGCCGAAAGGCATTGATTCGCCACTGCATTTATATTGAAGGCGCTTTTCAAGTTTTGTATTGGATGGCGTGTAGCGTAAGCTTACTTCTGCCAAAGGCTTATCCACTGCGGCTATTGCCAGCAGGCTGTCATTGTTAATCGTTGGCTCCAGTTCAAAAATTGCCAGCACACTATTGCCGCTGCCAATTTCTCCACCTTCCAAAGTACCGGTACTGTCTGCAATAGCATCTCTTTTATTATCAAAGCCAATCAGCCGGTAATCTTTTACCAGCTGAGGGTTGAACTGTACATTCAGAAACACATCATCCGCCACCGCATAAAAAGTTTGTGTTACTTCTTTTACCAATACTTTTTCTGCTTCTTTTATATCATCCAAATAAGCATAATTTCCATTGCCTCTTTTGGCCAGTGTTTCCAATTTTGAATCTTTGTAGTTACCCATGCCCACACCGAGGCAGGTTAAATAAACACCCGACTGACGCTCCCTTGTTATTAAATCTTCCAATGCCTTTTCTGATGTTTCGCCTACATTGAAATCACCATCGGTTGCCAATATCACCCGGTTGTTTCCATTGTGAATAAACGATCTTTTTGCAACCATATATGCCAGCCGGATAGCCGATTCTCCCGGCGTATCACCACTGGCTGTCAACTCTTCAATACTTTGAATAATTTTTTGTTTTTCACTGCCACTCGTTGGCTGCATCCACACCGCCACCGTACCTCCGTAAATAACAATGGACACGGTATCGATTGGACGCAAATTTTTTACCAGCATTTGAAAAGCCGCTTTTACCAAAGGCAACCGGTTGGGCAAGTCCATACTGCCGGAAGCATCTATTAAAAACACCAGGTTACTTGGTGGCACTTTATTCATGTCCAGTTTACGGGCATTCACATTCAGGTACAGCAGCCGTTTCTCTTTGCTCCAGGGACAATTTGATAATTGTGATTCGATTTTAAAAAATTCATTCTTCTCCGGCTCTTTATAATTGAGGTTAAAATAATTCAACAATTCTTCCAACCTCACTGCATCCGGTGGCACTACACTTTGCATATTTAAAAACCTCCTGATATTACTGTAAGATGCCTTGTTTACATTGAGAGAGAAACCAGTGTTGGGAAATTTTTGTGTATTCACCACTTCATTTTCCACCAACGAAAAATAGGATTCGTCGCTCACAAACCAGGTGTATTTAGAACTGAGACTTTGATCTTTGGTAATGGAAATCAGCTTGGGCCTGTTTTTACTGGCATTGCTGGATAATGGTTTCATTGAAATTTCCAGGAAAGCATCAGAACTGATCCTTATCGATTTATTTTCATAGCCATCCAAACTTAAAGTGAGCGAATCAAAACGGGAAACACTGGAAATACCAAAACCACCCGTGGTACCGGAGTAGTACAATAACTTATCCGAATGAAGCAATATCTTGACATTTTGCAAATACTCATTTTTTTCATCCTTAATTTCTCCACGTAAATAATACTGGCCGCTGCAATTAAGAAAGAAAAACAGTAAAATGATATTGGTAAATAGACTTTTCAATAGCAAATATTAGTGTAAAATAAGATGTAATAGCTTAAAACGCTGTAACCGCCACCAGTATTGCCTGTTAATCTTCTGTCAATTGATAAATCTCTGCCAGGTTTCTCCCCAGCCCGTCATAATCCAATCCAAACCCAAGCAGAAAAATGTTAGGCACACTAAACCCTAAGTAGTCAATCACTATTGGATGCTCCATTGCCTCAGGCTTATGCAGCAGCACCGCTATTTTTAATGAAGCTGGCTGCTGGTTAAACAATTGAGGCAAAAATTTATGCAGCGTATTGCCCGTATCCACAATATCTTCAAGAATAATAACATGCCGGTCTTTAAGCGGCTCATCCAGACCGATAGAAGTAATTACATTGCCGGTAGATTTGGTGCCTTTGTAAGAAGCCAGTTTAATAAAACATATTTCTGCATCAATATTGATTGCTTTAAACAAATCAGAAGCAAACATGAACGACCCATTTAAAATGGCAATAAAGATTGGCTTCTTGCCTTCATAATCTTTATTGATACTGTCTGCAAGTTCCGTAATACGTTTGTTGAGATCTTCCGCCGAAATGTATGGCTTAAATTTTTTGTCTAATACCTGTATGGTTGGCATCCTGTTTATTTGTGGGGTTATTTTTATATAAAATTCTTCAGGTTATTTTTTTTGACACCAACTATATTTCCTCATTCAGCATCGTTGTGTCACTATCTTGTACTACATGCCTTTTTGCATCTTTTTCCACACAATAGATTTGCAATTTGGCACATTTGCTTTTTACTTCCCTACTATTAGCTGCTGCCCTACACTCAAATTATCTGACGTTAGATTATTCCATTCCTTCAATTGCTGTACCGTCACAGCATATTTTTTTGATATGCCGTACAACCCTTCTTTTGCCTGCACCTGGTGCATTTTCATTGCAGCCACAGCAACAGGTTTTTCCTCTTTAGTTACCGGATTATTTACCGCAACATTTTTTACAGGCTGCAGATATAGTTTAGTGCCTTCCGTAATTACCTTTCCCCTGGTTAATTGATTATACTCCGCTAAATAATCCAGTTGAATGGCTTGCAGCTGGGCCACATCATGCAGGGTTTCACCTTTTTTACTGATGTAAAAATTAGCAGCTCCCTGCGTTGATTTTTTTTGTAAAAAAACAACCTGGTCTTTTGGTAAAATACCATCCTGCATTAAATCATTAAACTCCAGCAACCGTGCAAGCTGAATATCGTTTCTTGTAGCAATGGCCAGCAACGAAGTGCCTTTTGTGGCAAACACACATTTTACATTATTGATAAAACTGATTTTGTCTGCGCCGGTTTCAAGTGTTGTTGAATTAGCAACAGCCGAATCTTCTGTATAAATAAAAGGCACTTCCTTATCATCTTCAAACTGGCTTTTGTCAAATTTGGGCACCTCATCCACTGCCATCAGTGAGTACTGCTGCAGGTTATATTGCTCAATATGCTTTATTAAAATATCAGGATATTTTGGATTGGTGGCGTAGCCCGCTTTTTTTAATCCATAAGCCCAGCCTTTGTAATCAGCCGGGTTTAAAGTAAACAAAGGAGCATAACGGTCGCTGCCCCGTAAAAAATTACTGTGGTCACGGTAAGATTCTTCTGCATTTTTGTAAGTACGAAAACATTCCCCCAGTGCATCATCATCATGGCTTACGCCAGTGCCGCTCCAGGTGTTTTTACATTTAATACCAAAATGATTGTTTGATTTTTTCAGCAGTATGCTGTTGCCGCTTTCTGTTTCCAGCAGGCCTTGTGCCAGTGTGATGGCCGCAGGCACGCCCATTCTTTTCATTTCACGAATGGCAAGGTCTTTATACTGCTCAATGTACTGAACAGGAGTCAGCGTTTGTGCACCGGCAATGATTGTACAGGCAAGTAAAATAACTATTGGTAATAGTTTTTTAAACATAGTTTTTCTTCAATAATAGATTTCTAAAAGCTGATAATAAGTATAACAAAACAGTGCTGCCTATTTTTTCCGGATGAAACTAACGCCATCCCTTACTGTCAACAAAACCTGCTCCACCCTGTCATCATTTTTTACATGCTCATTAAAAGCATGAATGGCGATGGCATTTTTTCCTGTTATTTCCTCCTGCAGCACCTGCCCGTGAAATAAAATATTATCTGCAATAATTAACCCGTTCGGTTTTACGCTGGGCAAAATTAATTCGTAATATTCAATATACCCTGTTTTATCTGCATCAATAAATACGATATCCCACATTTCTTTCAGGATGGGGATAAGTTCCCGGGCATTACCGGTAAGCTGTATGATTTGATTACAGTAAGCCGACTGATTAAAATAGGCTTTGGCGATTGCAGCATCTGCTTCTCTTAATTCGATGCTGAATAATTTTCCATCAGCCGCTAATCCTTTGGCCAAACACAAAGCACTGTAGCCGGTAAAAGTGCCTACTTCCAAAATTCTTTTTGGCCGCAGCAAACTGCTGATGACGGAAAGCAATTGCCCCTGCACTTTACCACTCAGCATGTGTGCATGAGGGTGATGCTGAGTGGTATATTCATTAATGGTTTGCAGCAATGCATCTTCATCACTTGAAAAAGCGGCTGCATATTTTTCTGAAAGCACATTTACTAATTCAATCATTGCTGTTGCATTTATCAGTCACTGGGTGAGCCACCCTTTGGGGGTGACTCACCCTAAATAAATAAGCTTTTATTCTGCCGTTAATATTTTCTCACTGTCTTTAACTGAAATTAAAAACAATCCAAAAAAAGTAACCAGCCCATTCAAAATCAAAATCTCAATCCCAATTTTAAATCCACCAAAAATATTGACCGACAATGTTTTTAAACTGTCAGCAGTGGCAGCAGATAAACTAAACCTTTTTACAAACCACTCCGGGTTATTCAAAAAATCAATTCCAAAAATTATCAGCGGCGACAATAAGCAAACTGCCAAAGCGTACCGATCATTTATTTTACGGTGAGTTAAAATACCAAAAGCAAATAAGCCCAGCAACGGACCGTAAGTGTAGCCAGCCACTTTCAATATCACATCAATGATCGATTTATCATCAATCCATTTAAACAGCATCACCAGTAAAAAAAAGATGACAGCAAAAGTTAAATGCACTGTAAGGCGGGTGGTCTTCTTTTGTTTTTCTGTCAGCCCTTCTTTCTTTTTGAGCCCCAGTATATCTATACAAAAAGAAGAAGTCAATGCCGTCAAAGCTCCGTCGGCACTGGGGAATAATGCTGATATCAACCCAATGATAAAAATAACAGAGATGGCAACCGACAAAGTACCGCCCAATGCAATCGATGGAAAAAGATCATCGCCTTTGACTGCATTGCCTGTTTGTGCAGCATACAAATACAGCAAGCCACCCATTAGTAAAAACAAAAAATTTACAAACAGCAATATTGTACTCAGCGTTAAAATATTTTTTTGTGAATCCCTGAGTGTACGGACACTGATATTCTTTTGCATCATCTCCTGGTCAAGCCCCGTCATGGCAATGGTGATGAAGGCACCACCCAAAATTTGTTTCACAAAAAAACCAGTCGCTTTAATGTCGGTATTGAAAAGAGTGGATAATTTATTTTCTTTTAAAGACGCAAGCGCTGATGAAAAATTAAG
>JANMJU010000130.1:0-3527 GCA_031371545.1 Chitinophagaceae bacterium | reverse complement strand
GCCCACAGGCACCAATGCATATAATTATACAACTACAGGTACTCCTTCAACAACAGTTGCTGGTAAAATTTCTATGTCAGGTATTAGTATTACCGGCTTGAATATTGCCACTAATGGGAATATTTATTTGCGATGGAATTTAATTACAACAGGTGCAAACTCTCAAGGCATCGGTATAGATAATGTAAGTGTGGTGGCAGCCTTTGCTAACCCTGCAATCCTTTTATCCGATAATGCTTTATCCGGCTTTACTTATATGTTTGGTACAGGGCCTTCAGCTTCTCAAACAGTAACCAGCATAAGTGGATCTAGCCTGACACCTGCTGCCGGTAACATTACAGTAACAGCAAGCACTAATTATGAGATTTCAAAAGATAATATCACTTTTACTCCTGGACCGGGAAGCATAACTTTTGCATATGCAGCAGGTACTTTGGCTGCTACACCTTTTTATATCAGGTTAAAAGCCGGGCTGGCAATAAATACCTACAACGGTGAAACAGTTGTATGTTCTGGGGGTGGTGCCTCCAACCAAACCGTTACCTGCAATGGTTCTGTTACTAACTTTTTTAATTCGCTTTCAGATGTGGTTGCAGTGGCAGCTTCAGAAGCAGCCACCATTTCTTCAACTGTCAATACAAATGCACCACTTACATCTGCAACAGGTGTACAGGTATGGAGCTTGTCCATTCGTGATGGCGGTGGTGTTTCTGATGCAGATAATTTACCAACAATTGTAAACGCAATGACTTTTGCACAGGCAGCAGGCAATGCAGTAAACAACTGGAGCCAGGCCATTAAAACAATCAGCCTTTTTGACGGTGCTACATTAGTTGGTACCGGCACGGTTACAACAACACAAATACAGTTTACAGGATTGTCTATAACAGTTCCTGATAATACATCTAAAACTATTACTGTAAGGCTTTCACTTAATTGCGGTATTGGTGGTGCAAACAGTGATGGTGATGATTTTGGTTTTAGTTTAGCAAATGGCAATTTCACGACTGCTGGGTCTACAACAAGTTCTCAAAAAACAACTTTTTCTGCGGCCACATCTGCCAATGGCAGCAATGTAATAGATGTTACAGCTACCAAATTAATTTTTAGCCAGCAACCCCAGTCTAATGTTTCTGTCAATAGCAATTTTTCACCTGCTGTTACAGTAACGGCAACGGACAATTGTGGTAATGTAGATAAGGGGTTTGTGGGGGTTATTAATATTACCTCCTCTGGTACATTGATTAGCAGCCCACAAACTGCAACAGCCACAGCTGGGATAGCTTCTTTTTCGGGTATAGCACACACCGCAGCAGGCGGACCTTTTAATCTTACTGCTTCCTCAGGCGCATTAACTGTTGCAGTAAGTAACCCGTTTAATGTACTTACTTCTACCTCTCTTGGTTCGGGCGACTTAATGATTGTTGGTTTTGATACTTATGTAACAGTCGGATCAGATCTTCTTTCTATTGCAAACTTTGTCCCTCTTCTTCCATCCACTACTTTTACTCTTGCCAATGTGGTGTATGACTGGAAAGCACCGGCCGGAGTAAAACAAGACAGGTGGTATAACGGTAATAGCGGAACACCTTTTGTAAACGGGCCTGCATTTGCTTTATTCACTTACAATGGACCGGGTAATATTGCCGCAGGTTCTGTTATTTGCATTTCATTGAGTAACACAGGATTTGTTACAGCAATTACTGTAAATGGTACAGACAGGTATGCTGATTTTAGCGTAGCAACACCTACAGGCCTGGATGGCAAGTCTAATGCAACAAATGTGGCATTTTCTTCTTCACAACCGGATGCTGTATTTTTAATGCAGGGAAACTTTATACCAGCTACTTCAGATAATACTGATGCAGGATTAGATAAATACAGGGATTTTTCAGGCGTTGTTTTTGGCGGTATTCAGACTTATGCCACTTTTCAATCATTTTCATTAGCCGGAAATGCTGGCGGTGCAAGGGTTTCAAGGATACATCCTTCTATGGAATGTGTGGGCATTTCTACCGGTGCCAGTGCAGCATCAGCTTTTTATGGCTATTACAAGGCTTCTTCCAATCATAATGATACGCACAGAAATTTAATAAAAGCTGTTGCTGCCTATAGCGGTACTAACTGGACAAAAAATACAACAGGTTCAGTAGATGGTAATGATCTTTCCGGCGATGCAACCTGCAGTAATACTTTTACTATTACTACAAATGTGTCTCCGGGTTTATGGGTGGGTGATGCATCTACCGATTGGTTTGATTGCAATAACTGGGATGATTTTAATGTGCCTACTGCAAGCACTGATGTATTGATTACAAACAGTGCCAGCAACAATGCACAAATTAATTATCTTTCATCAAAGGCTGCACAGTTTGGCAATGCAGGTGATGCAAAATCTTTAAATATAATCGGCAAACAATTAATTATTAAATATACAGGTGCTACTGTCAATACATTAAATGTGGCAGGTGATCTCACTATCAATACGAACAACGGTTTAAGTATGAATGATGGGTCGGCCGGTACTACAGATGGCACCGTCAATTTGAAAGGAAACTGGACAAATAATTTTACCACTGGTTTTGATGCAGGTGAATCGTTGATAAATTTTAATGGAACAACTGCTACCCAAACTATTACTGTACCAGACGGTGAAACATTTTACAACTTTACCAACAGCAACAGTTTTGCAGGCGGTGTTGTAATGGCAAATAGCAATGCCAATGTTACCGTAAATAATATCTTCTCCTTATCAAACGGTTTACTTACACTTAATACCAATACACTTACTTTAAATGGTCCAACTGCTGCAGTTATTGGCAGCGGTACTATCACAGGCTCTAATACTTCTAATCTTATTATTGGCGGAACTGCCGGTGGTAATTTAGGTTCATTGAATTTTACAGCAGGCAGCAGATTATTGAATAATATCACACTTAACAGAACTGGTGCATTAGCAGCAGCAACATTGGGTACCGATCTTTCAATAAATACATTGGCCACCATTACTGCTGGAATCCTTAATGCAGGCACCAATAGTTTTGCAGGAGCAGGTGGCCTTACTATGACAGGCGGTGAACTGCAGGTGGGTAGGCCGGGTGTTACTTCACCAGAATTATCAGGAACTTATTCTTTAACTGCTGGTGTGGTAAACTTTACCGGTAGTGGCAGCCAAACCATCAGGGCTATTAATTATTTTGATCTTACTTCTACTTCTACCGGGGCAAGAGTAATGGCGAATGCCGGAACAGTAGGGGTTGCCGACATCTTTACAAAAGGAACCAATGCTTATACATTTACAGGCAGTACGGTTGATTATAACGGTACTGCTGCTAACCAGAATATAACAGCTTTTACTGCTGCTGCACCAGGCAGTACTTACAATAATCTTACACTTTCGAACAGTACAAATGCTGTAACATCAAAAACAATAACAGCAGCTACTGATGTGGAAGGCGATTTAACTTTGAATAACAGCATCAGTTTAAAATTGGGTGCTAATTTTCTGAATTTAAAATCTACTGCCA
>JANMJU010000085.1:0-13608 GCA_031371545.1 Chitinophagaceae bacterium | reverse complement strand
TACCAAAGCGTATATACAGCGCATTGCTCCGGAGAAAGTTGACATTGTTACTTATTACAATAATGGCTCACCCATATTTGACAGTTTCGGTATTACCAAACAGGTAAAAGCTGCATTTGGCAAAACGGTGAACCTGCCAAGCGGAGCTTATTTAATTATTGAACACACCGAAGCATTGCATGTAATAGATGTAAACAGTGGATATAAAAGCGTAAGCAATAACCAGGAGCAAAATGCCTTGGAAACCAACCTGGAAGCGGCGGAAGAAATTGCCCGTCAACTCAGGCTCAGGGATTTGGGCGGTATTATTGTAGTTGATTTCATTGATATGAAATTGATGGAAAATAAAAAGCGGCTGGCAGATGCGATGGAACAGTTTATGCATACCGACAGGGCGAAACATGCGGTATTACCCATCAGTAAATTTGGCCTGATGCAGATTACCCGGCAGCGTATGAAACCGGAAATGAACATCAACACTTCTGAAATTTGCCCTAGTTGCAATGGCTCCGGCAAAATATCTTCCACCCTTATTTTGGAAGATGAAATTGAAAAGAACCTGAGTTACCTGATCATGCAAAAGCATAAGGGACTTACGGTAATGGTGAACCCAATTTTATTTACCTATCTCACCAGCGGCTTTATTTCAAAGCGCAGAAAATGGAGCTGGAAATACAAACAAAAAATTAAAGTTGTTTCCAATACAAACTACCATCTCACTGAATTCCACTTTTTTGATGATAGTGATGAAGAAATAAAATTATAATAAAAGCCCCCCAACCTTATCGGGGGGCTTTTTTAATCTCATTTGATTTACGAAATTATTTTAATCCCTGCTTCTCGACTGATAAATCATAATATACTGCACCAGCGTAGCAATGGATGCTAATGCTGCAACCACATAAGTTAATGAAGCCCATTTCAATGCATCTTTTGCCTGACTATGTTCTTCATTACGGGTAATCTTTGAAGTATCCAGCCATTTTAAAGCTCTTGCAGAAGCATCAAACTCTACCGGTAAAGTAACTACAGAAAAAAGTGTGGATATTGCAAAAAGAACAATGCCGAATAATAAAACTGTTTGGCTGCCGCCGCCAAAACCAAGTATGCCAATACCAGTCAAAATTACCCATTGAGAAAGGTTGGTACTGATCTTAGTAATGGGTACCAGCCTGCTCCGGAGCATGAGCATAGAATATGCAGTAGCGTGCTGCACAGCATGGCCACATTCATGAGTAGCTACAGCGGCTGCAGCTACCGTACGGCCATTAAATACATCTTCGCTGAGATTGACTGTTTTGTTAGTGGGATCGTAATGATCGGATAAAAAGCCGGCAACAGAAACTACCTGAACATCATAAATGCCATTATCTCTCAGCATTTTTTCCGCCATTTCTTTGCCGCTAAATCCGGAAGAGGTGGGCACATTTCCATATTCTTTAAACTTACTTTTCAGCCGATATTGAACTGCCATTCCAATCAGCATAAAGATTATTGAAACAGCAAATATTCCTAGTGTCATGTTGATGGTTTTTGTATTAATAAAATACAAATGCTGAGCCAATACGATTTTCTGCCAAAAAGACAAAGCCGGTTATTAGTAAGACTAATAACCGGCTTTTGAAATACTGCAGGTTTTATTACAGCATTTTTTTTATTTCTTCTATCAACTCCCCTTTTGTAATAGGCACCCCCATGATTTTGTTATACCCTTTGGCATCTACAAAATAAACATCCCGGATAATTTTTACCAACTGCCCGTTATTGATTTCAGGGATTAATACATGATCGAAATTTTTAAGCATGTCTCCCAGGTTTTTAGGAAAGGGGCGTACATAACGAAGATGGGCATGAGATACAGCATAGCCCTGGGTCTGCATATCTTTTACGGCACTTTTAATCGCTCCATAAGTACTGCCCCATCCAAGTACCAGTACGTTTCCTTTATCCGGGCCACTATCCATTTTTTGTTCAGGAATATAATCTGCAATTTTATCAATTTTAGCCTGCCTGGTTTTTACCATGTGCTGGTGGTTCTCATTATCATAACTGATATTGCCGGTAATGTCCTGTTTTTCCAAACCACCCACCCTGTGTTCCAGGCCGGGTGTGCCAGGGATAGCCCATGGACGCACTAATTTTTCATCTCTTTTGTAAGGCTGAAATTTACCATTTACATCCAGGTCGGAAGCAATATTTGCAGAGGCAAAGGAGGTTTTTATTTCTGGTAAATCAGCAGCAACTGGATATTTCCATGGCTCTGCTCCATTAGCAATATAACCATCGCTTAATAAAATAACCGGTGTCATGTGCTGCACACTGATTCGTACCGCTTCGTATGCTGCACTGAAACAATCGCTGGGGGTAGACGCTGAAATGATTGGCATAGGACACTCTCCATTACGGCCATAATAAGCCTGCATCAAATCGCTTTGTTCTGTTTTGGTAGGCAAGCCCGTACTTGGCCCACCACGCTGAATGTTGATGATGAGCAACGGAATTTCCAGCATTACTGCCAGCCCCATCGCTTCAGCCTTTAAAGCCATACCCGGGCCACTGGTAGTAGTTACACCCAGCGAACCTCCGTAACTGGCACCAATAGACGAAGTAATAGCAGCAATTTCATCTTCTGCCTGGAAAGTTTTAATACCAAAGTTTTTATACCTGCTCAGTTCATGTAAAATATCGCTTGCCGGGGTAATCGGGTAACTGCCCAAAAACATTTGTAAGCCACTTTTTTGTGAGGCGGCTATCAGCCCATAACTCAGTGCCTGGTTGCCCATGATGGAGCGGTAGTTACCGGGTTGCATCTTTGCTTTTTGTACTGTGTAACGGGTACGGAAAGTTTCGGTGGTATCACCAAAATTATAACCCGCCTGCAGGGCCTTCACATTGCTTTCAAATATCTCTTGTTTTTTACCAAATTTTTCTTTGATAAAACCAATAGTGCTGTCCATTTCCCGGTTGTACATCCAGTATAAAAAACCGAGTACAAACATATTCTTTGCCCGGTCTTTTTCCTTCATGCCCATGGAAATATCTTTCAATGCTTCCCGGGTCATTTTGGTAACATCCATCTTTATCAGTTCAAAGCCATCGAGGCTGCTGTCTTCCAAAGGATTTACGCCATCTGGATAATTTGCCAGGCGTAAATTTTTTGAATCGAAGCCATCGGTATTGGCAATGATGATACCCCCTGCTTTCAATCCTTTCAGATTTACTTTTAAAGCGGCAGCATTCATTGCCACCAGTACATCACAGGCATCGCCGGGAGTAAATACTGCATCGCTGCTAAAACGCAACTGGTATCCACTTACACCAGGTAGTGTGCCCTGTGGCGCCCTTATCTCCGCCGGAAAATCTGGGAAAGTAGCTAAATCGATTCCTAATAAAGCGGTGTTATTGGTAAACTGGCTGCCCGTTAACTGCATTCCATCACCACTGTCTCCTGCAAATTTTATTACTACGTCTTGTAGTACCTGTTCTGTTGTGTTCATTATAACAAAATTTATGCAATGTACGTTGATTTTTATTTTGTAAAAAATAAGAACATGAGAACGTTTCCGGAGAATTAAAAAATATTGGATCATAATAAAATACTTCTGCCAGATTCAGAAAATGATTGAGGCTTGTCCGTTAGTTATTCAACTTTGCTCAGGACAAAAACCCAAACAGTTTTTTATAAAGATTAACAATAATAAAATTTTTCAGCAATTAAGCTGTTTATATCTTCGTACCAGTAAAATACTCACCAGCATATATGGATCCTGACAAAGAAGTTGAGCGGACAACTTCAACAATTTTAAAAGCCCTTCTCATAACATTTGTTTTTGCCGCCTGTGAAAACAAATCAACTGAAACAAAAACGACTGACACTGCTGAGCCATCAACATCCCCGATAAAAGATTCTGCCGTTGCAAAGATTGACAGCAGCAGCCGGCATTCAAAAACCATTTATCTAACTTTTGATGATGGCCCAAACAGGGGCAGTTCGCATGTGCTGCAGGTTGCCAATGATGAGAAGATACCCATCACCATGTTCTTGATTGGCCTGCATATCAATGGCAGTCCCGGCCAGGCAATTACTTACAGTAATATTTTAAAAAGTCCTTTCGTAGAAGTGGAGAACCACAGCTACACTCATGCTCATAACCACTTTGATAAATTTTACCAGCATGCTGATGTGGTGTATGATGATTTTACCCGAAATGCCGACAGCCTTCACCTGAGTTCTAAAATTATCAGAACACCGGGAAGAAATATCTGGCGTACACCCACGGTTAGTTTTACAGATGTAAAAAAAACTGCCCTGGTGGCAGATACACTGCAGCAAAAAGGTTTTACTGCTATTGGCTGGGATGTAGAGTGGCGCTTTGATAATCATCTTCATTTATACAAAACTGACGACCAGTTAATAGAGCAAATAAAAAATTTATTTGAAAAAGGCGAAATGAAAACACCGAATCACCTGGTACTTCTGGCGCATGACCAAACCTTTACAGACAGTACCAATTTCAACAGCTTGCGGCAATTGGTTCAAAAACTTAAAAATGCCGGCGAGTATAATTTTGAAGTGATCTCACATTATCCCGGAATAAAAAATAATAACCCTGCAAAAAATGATGCAGCCATTTTAAAATAATTAATTTTAATTTCTAAAAACTACAAGTATGTCTTTTATAAAATCGGGTAACCCCACTTTATCTGAAAAATCTTTTCAAAGTGTAATCATTTCGAATGATGCTGAAAGCATGACACTGAGGGGTACACTGAATAAGTTTGGTTTTATGTTATTGATGCTGATGGGCAGTGCTTATTACTCCTGGAAAGAATTTGCAGAGGGTGGAAATGTGCAGCCATTAATTTGGATCGGCCTGCTGGGTGGATTGGCAATAGCCCTCGTGATAATTTTTAAAAAGGAATGGGCTCCTTACCTGGCTCCTCTTTACGCTTTGCTGGAGGGTTTATTTTTGGGTGCTATTTCAGCTATGTACAATGATGCTTTTGCAACCAAAGCTCCGGGCATAGTAATGAATGCCGTGGGCCTTACTTTCGGTACCGCCATAGCCATGTACCTGCTGTATAGTTTTAAAATCATTAAAGCAACAGAAAGATTTAAATCAGTAATATTTACTGCCACGGCTGGTATTGCTATCTTTTACATCATATCAATGCTGCTTGGATTTTTTGGAGTACACATGGCTTTTTTGCATGAAGGTTCGCTGATGGGTATTGGTTTTTCATTGGTAGTAGTAGCCGTAGCGGCACTCAATTTAATTTTAGATTTTGATATGATTGAACAGGGAGCTGCAGCAGGGGCTCCAAAGTATATGGAATGGTACGGCGCTTTTGGATTGATGGTAACCATCGTTTGGCTGTACCTTGAAATTATAAGATTGTTATCAAAGTTGAGTGATAGAAAATAAATTTTCCCCGATAGAAATGAAGCGGTCTTGTTGTACAACAAGACTGCTTTTTTTTACAAACTTTTTATCAAATCTTTTACTTTCCCTTCTATAAAATCCCTCACCTCATTAAACTCCTTTGATTCCATGTGTTTGGGGTCTGGTATTTGCCAGTCGATAAATTGTTTGGCAGGCATCCAGGGACAGGCATCGCCGCAACCCATTGTTACCACTGCATCAAAGGGAGCAAAGGCTTTTACTTCATCCAAACTTTTACTGTCGTGGATACTTAAATCGTAGCCCAATTCTTTCATCGCTGCAATGGCCTTGGGGTTCACAATACCGCTGGGCTTACTGCCGGCACTGTAAGCTTCAACATTGTCGCCACTAATTATTTTTGCAAATGCCTGGCTCATCTGGCTGCGGTTAGAATTTTCGATACAAACAAAAAGCAATTTTTTCTTACTCATAAATAATTTTAATAAAGAAAGCCAAAATTTAAAGACTTAGCTCCCCTTCATAATGAATTAGCAACAGCCACTTCCCGGCTCACAGCAATTCCTTTCATCTTTCGCAGGCTTTTCTGCATACACTGTAATGCTGGTGATTTTTGTTTTGCCATTTTTATAAGTTGCAATTTCATCGTCACTTAAATACTTGGCTAAAATATCATCAGGAATAATGATGGCTTTATCTTTTTGCAAGCTGATATTTTTAAACCCGGCAGCTTCTATAATTTCTAAATACACTTGTTTTTGAATAGCCCCACTGACACAGCCTGCATATAATTCTGCCACTTCTTTCCATTTGGCAGGCAGTTCCCCTTCCAACACAATATCAGAAATAGAAAAATGTCCACCAGGTTTTAACACCCGAAAAATTTCGCTGATTACTTTGTGCTTGTTAGGTACTAAATTCAAAACACAGTTGCTTACAATTACATTGGCATAATTGCTGGTTACCGGCATATCATCAATGTCGCCTTGTCTAAATTCAACATTGTTCAGTCCTAATTTTTCTGCATTGGCTCTTGCCTTTTTTATCATCGGCTCAGTAAAATCAATGCCAATTACTTTACCAGTTTCACCAACAAAACGACGGGCAATAAAAGCATCATTTCCTGCTCCACTACCTAAATCAATCACCGTGTCGCCTTCTTTTATTTTGGCAAATTCTGTAGGCAGGCCACAGCCTAATCCTAAGTCTGCATCAGGGTTGTAGCCTTCCAGTGTGGTGTAATCATCTGCCATAATGTTGTACACTTCATCACCACAGCAGGATGAAGTGGCACCACAACAGGAGCTGGCATTTTGTGTTTGGCTTTGCGCTGCAATAGCAGCATACTTTTCTCTTACGAGTTCTTTAATTTGAGATTCATTGTTCATGGCTATACTTTTATTGTTATATTTTTTTTGTAGTCAGCTATACTTCTTTATTCAACTTCGGTGGCGTCGCACTCTTGTACATTCGTATTTTTATTGTACTCCCATTTAACAGCAAGCCTTTTCATTCTGTACTTTCAGTTTATTAAACAAAAAACTAAACTCCCCCATAAATCTTTCAAATGCTTTCCAATTAATGCAGTAGCAACTCCGGGGGCCGTCAACGGTTCCATCTATCAATCCTGCATTTTTTAATTCCTTTAAGTGCTGCGATACGGTGGATTGCGCCAGCGGCAACACTTCCACTATTTCGCCGCAGATGCAGCCGTTGTGCTGCGCCAATACTTTTAGGATGGCAATTCGGGCCGGATGGGCAAGTGCTTTTGCAAACTCTGCCAGCTCCTGCTCTTTTTGACTGAATGATTCTTTTTTATGAATGGCCATAATTATGCAATTGATTTTTGAAAACTGCAGAACAAGAAATTTTGAATAGTTTTAAAAGGAGTGACATGATCGGTAGTGATACAACGGATTTTGGTAAACCATTTTTTTAAAGTTGAACTGAGGTCTTGCTCATTGTATTGCTTTACAGGCAAACCACTGCATTTCTCCGGTCCCTCTGTAGAAAAAGTTCCAATAATTAATTTACCCAAGGGGCGGATGTGTTGTTGAGCTATAGCCAGGTAGTTTTCAATTTCAGCAGGGGCAGTTAAAAAATGAAATGCAGCCCTGTCGTGCCAGCAGTGAAACTGTTTACCTGTTTTAAAATCCAGTATATCCGACACAACCCAATTAACCTGGTTTGCTTTTTCTCCCAACCGCATTTGGGCTTTATGAATGGCGGTAGCCGAAATATCCAATACGGTAATATCGCTGTATCCCATCTGCAAAAGATGATCAACCAAAAAACTGTCTCCACCACCAATATCAATAATGGCCGCAGTTTTAGGTACAGCAAGCTGGTTGATAAAATCCAATGACTGCTGAGGCGTTTGCTGGTGCCAGCTTACTTCATTTACCTGTTTGCCGGTAAATACCTTTTCCCAATGCTGTTTTTTATTCATCACAAAATCTTATATCGCAAATATACGATTAATAAATTTTAATTAACAAATTTTTCTTCAGCTTTTTTTAAAAAATATTTTCTGGCTCAATAACAGAAAGAAATTAACACTGATAAATTAGGAGTAATTTTTTGGCAATCCCGACTGCAAAGTTTTTAAAGATGTCCATTTTATTATCATTGCCATTGCTTACGCAATTATTTATATTTTTGCGGTTGCTCAAAAGCAAATCATTACGATGCACACTATTTTAATTACCGGCGGAGCTGGTTTTATTGGTTCTCACTTAACCCGGCTTTTTGTAACCAAGTATCCTGACTACAAAATTGTAAATCTTGACAAGCTTACCTATGCAGGAAATTTGGAAAATCTGAAAGATATTGAGAATGCCCCCAATTATACTTTTGTAAAAGGTGATATTACAGATGCTGCTTTACTGAAAGAGTTATTTGATATACACCAGTTTACCGCCATACTGCATTGTGCTGCCGAAAGCCATGTAGACAGGAGCATTACCGACCCTTTGGCTTTCATTACAACTAATGTTGTAGGTACTGCAACGCTGCTACATATTGCCAAACAAAACTGGCACGGCAACTATAATGGCAAAATATTTTACCACATCAGTACCGATGAAGTGTATGGCTCTTTAGACGAGACAGGTTTTTTTACTGAACAAACTGCTTACGATCCAAGAAGCCCCTACTCTGCATCCAAAGCATCATCAGATCATATTGTAAGAGCATTTTACCATACATATCACATGCCTGTAAAAATTTCTAATTGCAGCAACAACTATGGCCCTTATCATTTTCCGGAAAAACTAATACCGCTTTGCATTCATAATATCATCAACAATAAACCACTTCCCATTTATGGCAAAGGAGAAAATATCAGGGACTGGTTGTATGTAGAAGATCATGTGAGGGCAATTGATGTAATTTTTCACAATGGACAAATTGGTGAGACTTACAATATCGGCGGCCACAATGAATGGACAAATATTGACCTGGTAAAAGAACTGTGCCGGCAGATGGATGAAAAGCTGGGCAGGGAAAAAGGTGAATCAGCAAAACTGATCACTTACGTGAAAGACAGGGCTGGCCACGATTTGCGCTATGCCATTGATGCTGCTAAATTAAAAGATGAATTAGGCTGGCTGCCTTCATTACAATTTGAAGAAGGAATATCTAAAACAATTGATTGGTATTTGAATAATACAGAATGGCTGAATCATGTAACGAGTGGTAATTATCAAAATTATTATACCGAACAATATTTTAAACGCTAAATAACTCCCCTTTAGGGGATGGGGGCAACAATCATGAAAGGAATTATTCTAGCAGGCGGCAGTGGCACAAGACTGTATCCAATAACAATGGGTATCAGCAAACAGTTAATGCCGATTTATGATAAGCCAATGATCTATTATCCCCTCAGTACTTTGATGCTGGCCGGGATAAATGAAATATTAATTATTACCACTCCTGATGACCAGTCACAATTTCAAAGACTGCTTGGCGACGGCTCACAATGGGGCTGTAAAATAGAATATGCCAAACAGGAAATACCCAACGGACTGGCACAGGCATTTGTGATTGGTGAAAAATTTATTGGTAAAGACAGTGTGGCGCTGGTGTTGGGGGATAATATTTTTTATGGTACCGGTTTCAGCCATTTGCTGCAATCTTCCGTAAATCCGGATGGAGCGGTAATCTTTGCTTACCCGGTAAGCGATCCGGAAAGATATGGCGTGGTAGAGTTTGACGAAGCCTTTACTGCATTGAGTATTGAAGAGAAACCCGACCATCCAAAAAGCCACTATGCGGTACCGGGATTGTACTTTTATGACAACGAAGTGGTGCAAATTGCCAAGAATATTCCTCCAAGCCCAAGAGGCGAATATGAAATTACCGATGTAAATAAAACCTACCTGCAAAATAAAAAGCTCAAAGTAGGCGTTTTAAACAGGGGATTCGCCTGGTTAGATACCGGCACCTTTGAATCGCTGAGTGATGCTACAGAATATGTAAGAGTAATAGAAAAAAGGCAGGGACTGAAAATAGGCTGCCCGGAAGAGATAGCCTGGAGGATGGGTTTTATTACTAAAGAACAGTTACTGGCTGAGGCTGAAAAGCTGAAGAAAAGCGGATACGGTGAATATTTGAAGAGGATTGCCCGTTAATTCGCTCACATCCAAAATACCGGTAATTGCTGATGAACATCCAGTTAATTAATCCATTTACAAAGAATTTTCTTTCGCATGCTGCTGAAGGGCTGATGGAAAATTGTGCCCTCATCTTTCCTAAAAAAAATGGTGCCTACCGCATTGTAGAAAATAATAACTACACCGAAAATTTTGGTTACCAGTGGAACAAATTTGCAGGCACACAGTTGGACAAAGCCAGCAAACTGCAAATGAGCAAAACCCGTTTTTTTGCTGAAACCAACTGGGACAAAGAAGACCTCTCTGGAAAAAATATTTTAGAAGTTGGCTCAGGTGCCGGCCGTTTTACACAAATTATTTTAGATCATACCAACGCCAATTTATTCAGCGTAGATTACAGCAATGCAGTGGAGGCCAATTATAAAAATAACGGGCCCAATGAACGTTTACAACTTTTCCAGGCAAGTATTTACGACATGCCTTTTGCCAAAGCACAGTTTGATAAAGTGCTTTGCATTGGCGTATTGCAGCACACCCCGGATTTTGAACAATCAGTAAAAGCATTGATCGACATGGCCAAGCCTGGTGCTGAAGTGGTGGTGGATTTTTACAGCGTGAATGGATTTTGGACAAAGCTGCATGCAAAATACATGTACCGTCGTTTCACAAAAAAAATGAGCCATGAAAAATTGTATCAGCTAATTGACCGCAATATTGACTGGATGATAAAAGCAAGTCTTTTCTTTTCAAAAATTGGTTTGGGCAAAATGATGAACCGCTTTATTCCCATCTGTGATATTGATGGCACATTGCCTGCACCCCTCACTTACCAGCAACTAAGGGAACACTGTGTGCTGGATACTTTCGATATGTTTTCTCCGGAATACGATAATCCTCAATCCATCAACACGGTTGCTGACTGGTTTAAAAAACACGGCATGGAACAAGTGTGGGGAGGAAAAATAAAATACGAAAACTGCGTGGCTTCGGTAGTGAAGGGCATCAAAAAATAATTGCTAATTGTTTCAATTGCTTTTGCATAAAAAATTAATCAACCAAAAAAAATAAGTCCTCTTAAAAAATGAACCTGGCCAAATCATTCAGCATATACACCGTGGCCTCATTTTTTAATAAGGGGATGATGGCGATCCTGGCATTTTTTTTATCCAATTACATTCTTCCTGCCGAAAATGGGATGCTGTCTCTGTACAATGTATTTATTGCATTCACACTTCCCTTTGTTATCATGGGTATGCCGGCATCCCTGGTGATGGCACATACAAAACTGGATAGCAAAGAGTACAAAATATTTTTTAGTTCTTCCCTTGCATTATCTACCGGTTGCTTTTTGCTGGTGCTTACTATTTTTTTATTGCTGGGAAATATTATTACCGGCATCTTCACTGTTCCTTTTCGCCTGCTGTTGATTGGTTTGCTTTACACTTACTTTAATTTATTCCAGGAAAACATACTTGCTTATTTACGCACCCTTAACAAACCACTGCATTTTTTATTACTCTCTGCAGCAAAGGATATTACTGAAATTGGCTTGGTGATATTGCTGGTAATTGTGTGGTCCAAAGGAGCAGAAGGACGCATTGTTGCGGCTGTTATCACCGGCGGAATTATTTTTTTATACAGTGTATTGTATTTTTACCGGCAGGGTTTTGTACATGTACGCATCAGCAAAAAATATTTAAAAGAAGAATTTCATTTTGGTATTTCACAGGTGTTTTTTTTATTCACTGTTTTTATACTGAACGGTACAGATAAGTTTTTGATACATTATTTTTATCCTGCCGACAAAGCAGGGCTGGGTATTTATTTCATGTCCACCCAGTTTGCCTTTATCATCAATGTGGTGGTCAGTGCTTTTTTCTTTTCTTATCAGCCTATACTGTATAATTACCTGGCCAATTTTACAGAAGAAAATAAATACAAAGTGTTGAAGATAAAATATCTTTTTGCCGGCTTCCTCTTGTTGTGTACCATTATGCTGAGTGTGTGCATCCCTTTTATCTACCACCTGTTTATTAATAAACAATACCTGCCGGGCATGCCGTATGTAGTATGGAATGCCTTTGCTTATTTTTTCTGGGGATTGTATGCCATGCTGCTGGGCTTTTTATATTATTACAAAAAAAATAAACTGGTAATTGCGTTGTCTGTTTTCAGTTCAGCTGTTTGTATTGTCAGCAATTATTTTTTTATACAAAGTTGGGGATTACAGGGTGCTGCTTATGCCAACCTGCTTACTTATTTTATTCTTTTTGTAACATCATTTATTATCATCAACAGGGTGTGTAATTTGCAAATGCCCTGGTTGAAGTTGAGTAAAATTTTTGTATCAAATAAATTGCAGGTAAATCAATAATTGAAAAAACTATTAGTATAAATATTTTTGAATGAACAACCCTCTGAGCCCAATAACAAATAAAAGTGGAACTGTGAAAACAGCTGCTTTTCTGAGCAAAGATATTGTTGCGCTATACCGGCAGCAGTTGGGTATGGATGTAGCTGCCTTTATGCCGACTGAAGGCAGTTTTTATCTTTACAGGTGCAATGAAACAGGCTACCGTTTTTATTATCCGCAGGGCATGGATGGCGATGGCGCATTTTACGAAACCCTGCAGCAAAAGCTGGGTGACGGTTATTATCATGATTGGAAATTTGAATACCAGCTTGCGTTTGATACAGTACAAAACGGCGATAAAGTATTAGATATTGGTTGTGGAGTTGGTAATTTTTTAACAAGGGCAACGGAAAAAGCCGCTGAAGTTTGCGGCCTTGAATTAAATAAAAAAGCCGCTGCAGTATGCAGGCAAAAAGGGCTGGCGGTACAAGATGAATTGATTGGTGAACATGCAGCGAAAAAGGAAGGTTACTATGATGTGGTTTGTATGTTCCAGGTGTTGGAACATATTTATGATATAAAAACATTTTTACAGGATGCCATCAGGGCATTAAAGAAAGGTGGCAAGCTGGTAATTGGTGTTCCTAACAATGAACCCTATTTTTTGGGATACGATAAATACTGCACCCTCAACCTGCCGCCGCACCACATGGGTTTATGGAACAGGGAAGTATTTGAAAACCTGGCACCCCTTTTTAATTTATCCATACAGCAGGTTGTGTATGATGTAAAGGGCAGCATTAAAACACAGGCTTACCTGCATGCTAAATATTTACTCAACATAAAATCTATTGGTGGCAATCATACAACAATTGAAAAAATTAAAATGCTGATGATGGGAGTAATTACTTTTCCATTGGCAGTGATAAAAAAAATAACTACCGGCATTAATGGCTCACATATTGCAGTGGTATTTACAAAACTTTAAACCGGGTTGCTGCAAAGCAGTAAATGAAAAAAACAGTTTTACATATTATCGATACCCTTGGCAGGGGCGGCGCAGAAACCATGCTGGTAACTGTTGTAAAGCAATTGAGCGAATACAACAACATCATCGTTACGCTGTATCCTGAAAATGAATTTGGCAGTGAAGTGCAGTGTGATAAAATATTTTGTTTGAATCTTAAATCAAAATTACTTACCCCGGTTGCAGCAGTACAGCTAAGAAAAATCATCA
>JANMJU010000134.1:0-24510 GCA_031371545.1 Chitinophagaceae bacterium | reverse complement strand
TAAACAATAGGTATCAATGTTTCGGTTGTCCTGTCCTTAATAACCTTTGCAATTACATTGCCGCCCCTTTCCCTCATTCCTATTACAGAAGTCTTGCCGGATATAGTTGCCCCGTCCTCATTCTTTAATTTTTTGTTTGAGTGCTTGTAGTAAGATTGTCCACCTATCCCGGCTTCATCCACTTCAACGATATTGCCCAAAGTAGCTTTAAAATTAGGATGGTCAAAGGCATAACGTAAACGGTGCAGCAGGAACCATGCTGACTTTTGAGTTACAGATATATCTTTTGCTAACTGGTGGCTGCTG
This sequence comes from Chitinophagaceae bacterium, assembly GCA_031371545.1. Classification (GTDB taxonomy): domain Bacteria; phylum Bacteroidota; class Bacteroidia; order Chitinophagales; family Chitinophagaceae; genus Ferruginibacter. Next base: position 24,204 of record JANMJU010000134.1, on the reverse strand, counting down.
ATACCTTTCTTATGGGAACTGAAAACGTACAGGGCTAAGAACCATTTTTGTAAAGGAATCTTTGTGTTGTCAAAAATAGTGTTGGTGCGTACATTGAAATACTTACCTGTGTTTTTGCACTTGTATTTGTTACCTGCACATTTGTAAACCTTGCTTTCTGCATCAAAGGGAGAAACGGGAGTACCATTCCAGCTAAGTCTTTCTAAGTGATCTATACAAGCCTGTTCTGTTGGAAAGGCTTTCAGTAAATCGAATATGCTTTTAAACTCTGGTAACATATACTTATCTTTTGTGGTGTAAATATATGCTCAATATTTGAGACTACCAAATTTATTTAGTGTAAAATAGTACATCATTGCCGAGTAAACGAATAAAAACCGACTCCGTCTTTGGCGGCATATCATCTTTGTGTTGTCAATCGGAAATGATGTCGCCGGCTGACTGAGATAACAAAATTTAAAACTTCTCCACCATCCGCTGGTTAGCGGAGATGGGGGCAAAACTTAAAGTCATGTACGCATTAAAGAACAAAGTTCAACTGATTGGTAACCTGGGCAACGCACCAGAAGTAAAAACATTAGAAGGTGGAAAAAAGATGGCCCGCTTTAGTATGGCCACCAGCGAGGCCTATCGCAATGCCAAAGGTGAAAAAGTAACCGACACTCAATGGCACAATCTGGTTGCCTGGGGAAAGGTAGCCGAGATTGCCGAAAAGTATTTAACCAAAGGCAAAGAAGTAGCCATTGAAGGCAAGCTGATCAACCGCAGCTACAATGATAAAGAAGGCAACAAAAAATACATCACCGAAGTGCAGGTAAACGAATTGCTGCTGATTGGCGAAAAAGAGAAAGCCTAAATTGACTGCCACGAATTACACGAATCTTCACGAATTTTTTTTCGTGTGAATTCGTGCAATTCGTGGCCTTTATTTAAACAATTAAATTTTTATTTATGGAACAGCTTATTTTTAAATCAGAGGCCTATCAAATCATTGGCGTTTGTATGGAAGTGTATAATACACTTGGCTACGGGTTCCTGGAGATAGTATATAAAGATGCAATGGAATTTGAATTCTCCGAAAGAGAAATGAAATTCCGGCGGGAAGACGAACACAGCATAAATTATAAAGGCATCATCCTAAAACATAAATTCTTTGCAGACTTCACCCTCTTTGATGAAGTGATTGTAGAAGTAAAAGCAAACAAAGACGGCATCACCGATGATACCATTGCCCAAACACTCAACTACCTTAAAGCATCCGGATTCAAACTGGCGCTAATCATTAACTTTGGAAAAACATCCCTGGAGTACAAACGATTGGTGTATTAAAATCTGTCTGTTTAAATCCCCGCCTTAACGGACGGGCTGCTGTGCAATCTGTGGCAAAAATATTTTATGGTAACAATTGAACGCAACGATATATTTGACCTGGCTTTTCGTTTTATCACCGAAACGCAGGAAAGCATTTTTCTTACCGGAAAAGCCGGCACAGGCAAAACCACATTTCTAAAATACCTCCGGGACAATTCTTCCAAAAATATGATTGTAGCTGCACCAACAGGAGTGGCAGCCATCAATGCCGGTGGTGTAACCCTGCACAGTTTATTTCAATTACCGCTGCATCCATTTTTACCAACAGAAAATAACGGCCGGCAATTATTGCAGGGCATAAGATATAATAAACAACGCATCAGCCTGCTCCGCAAAATGGAGTTGCTGGTAATTGATGAAATCAGCATGGTGCGTTGCGATGTGATGGATGCCATTGATACGATTTTAAAAAGTGTACGGCGCAATTACCTGGCACCCTTTGGTGGCGTGCAGGTATTGTTTATTGGCGATTTATTCCAGTTGCCGCCGGTAGCAAAAAATGAAGAGTGGAGGATATTAAATGAATATTATACATCCCCATTTTTTTTCGATAGTAAGGCGGTAAAAGAACAAACACCATTACTGATTGAACTGAATAAAATTTACCGGCAAAAAGAAGAAAGCTTTGTGGAGTTGCTGAATAAAGTTCGTAACAATTACATGGCCAAAGAAGATTACGAGCAACTCAATAAACGCTTCATTACAGGCTTTCAGCCAACGGTCGAAGAAAAATATATCACCCTTACCTCTCACAATAACCAGGCAGATAATATCAACCAGGTTAAGCTGCAAAAGCTTGCTGCACCAGCCTTTCATTTCAAAGCCAGCATTGAAGGAGAATTTCCAAATAATATTTACCCCGCCGAAGCGGAACTGGTTTTAAAAGAAGGGGCCCAGGTAATGTTTATTAAAAATGATGTGGTGGGTAAAAAATATTTTAATGGAAAGATTGGTGTAGTGTCAAAACTGAACAATGATAAAATAATAGTGAATTGCGATGGAGATAAAATTGAAGTGGCCGAGGAAGCATGGGAAAACATCCGCTACACTTTAAACCGCAGCGATGAAAAACTGGAGCAACAGGTGATAGGCCGTTTTACTCAATACCCGTTGCGGCTGGCATGGGCCATTACCATTCACAAAAGCCAGGGACTCACATTTGATAAAGTGATGATTGATGCGGCATCATCTTTCAGCAGCGGACAAGTGTATGTGGCACTCAGCCGCTGTACCAGTTTGGATGGAATAGTATTGTTGTCAAAAATTCCACCTGCCGCAATTTATAATAATGAACAGGTGGTGGCAGCACAATCATCACTGGCCCCAAAAGGCTCACTGGCCGAACGTTTTGAAGGAGCAAGACAAGTATTTACAGTTCAGTTGCTGAGTGAAATTTTTTTGATGGAAGAAATTGACAGAGCCGCTTATTTACTGCAACTTTCGGTGGATAAGGAAAAAGAAAAACTGAACCCGGAAACAACGGAATGGCTGGCACAATTCATTGAACAAATAACAAAGCAAAAACAGGTAGCAGAAAATTTTATTGGCAAGGCCCAGGAAATGCTACGGGCCGAACAGGTCATTGAAAAAAATCAACCACTTCAAAAAAGGATACAGGATGCAGCAGGATATTTTTTGCCTTTGCTAATCAGTATGAATGAACAATTGCAAAAACATCCCATTATTACAGAACACAAAGAAACGGCTGCTGCAGTAGATGAAAATTTATTGGAACTGCTGGTGGCTTTTGTAAAAACCATTTACGGTATCCAGTATTGCAAAGCATCCTTTACAGTAACAGATTTTTTAAACCACAAACTCAATCTTGCAATTCCCCGCCTGCACATCAGTGCTTATGCTGCCAATAAAAAACAAACTGCCGCTGCAGATATTCCTAACCCGGAATTGTATTTCACCCTCCGCAACTGGCGGGATAAAATATGTGAAGAGAAAACCCTGCCCATTTATTATGTTGCCAATACAGCCAGCCTGAAAGAAGTGTGCAGCTACCTGCCATTAACTCAAGAACATTTACAACTGCTCAGTGGTTTTGGCAAAGCCAAAGCAGAAAAATATGGAGAGGAGATTATTGCAATGGTGCAGGCATACTGCAACCTGCATGGATTGGAAAGCAATATTGAATTAAAAGTTATTCAACCAAAAAAACAGCGCAAAGAACCGGCAGAGCGTAAAGTAGAAAAAACTCCTTCCGGTGCCTTGAGCCTGCAATATTTTAAACAGGGAAAAACAATTGCTGAGATTGCAAAAGAACGTAACCTTGCCCAGAGCACTATCGAAGGGCATTTGACAGACTTTATAAAAACAGGTGATATCCCTGTTGATGCCTTTGCCGATTTGGCTAAAGTCGAAACTATTTCAGAGCTTATCCATGTTAATCCCAGTAAAACATACAACGAAATAAAATCCTTGCTGGGTGATCAATTTACTTATACAGAGATAAGAGCTGTAGTCAATCATTTGCTTTGGCTGCAAAATATTTCCCAGTAAAACACTCTTCTCATTTTCCCTGATCTCTTGTTAACTTTAATATCTAAACTGCTACATCAATGATGAAACGCATCTTCTTTCTTATACTCATATCGCAGCAATGTTTTTCTCAACAAACACAAAAGCCGCCGTTGCATGGAAAAAACTGGATGGCCATTACCGGTAAACCATTGGCAGCAACCGCCGGTTCCATCATTTTTCAAAAAGGAGGCAATGCTGTAGATGCAGCCTGCGCCATGCTTGCAGCCACCTGCACCATGTGGGATGTATTGAGTTGGGGTGGAGAAACACAGGCCTTGATTTATAATCCCAAAACAGGAAAGGTAATTGGCATTAATGCACTTGGCATAGCACCCACCGGAGCTACAGTTGATTTCTTTAAAAACAAAGGATATAATTTTCCACCGGAATATGGCCCGCTGGCAGCAGTAACACCGGGTACTTTCGGAGGCTTGTGTTTGATGCTGGCCAATTATGGAAAACTTAGTTTGAAGGAAGTGTTGAATCCGGCAATGCAATTAGCAGCAGGCTATCCCATCGAAGCACAAACAGCCAACAGCATTGAGCATTCTAAACAAAAAATTAAAGAATGGCCATACAGCAAGAAAGTTTTTCTTCCACATGCAGGAGAAAAAAGAGAAGCTCCGGAAGCTGGAGAAATTTTTGTACAAAAAGAATTACTGGAAACATTAACCAAATTAGCAGATGCAGAAGAGCAGGTATTAAAAAAAGGTAAGAGCCGTAAAGAAGCGATCATGGCCGCTTACGATCGTTTTTATAAAGGGGATGTGGCGCAGGAATTTGTTAGAGGTTGCCGGGAACAGGGCGGATTAATTACCATGCAGGATCTGGCCAGCTGGAAACCCATCGAAGAAGAACCAATGCATACAAATTACAAAGGCATTGAAGTGTACAAGCTGCAGCAATGGACACAAGGGCCAATGTTATTGCAGAGCCTTAACATACTGGAGAATTTTGATTTGAAAACGATGGGCTATAACAGCACAAGATATATTCACACCATTTATCAAACCATGAACCTTGCTTTTGCCGACCGTGATTTTTATTACGGCGACCCGGCATTTCCTCCGGCAGAACCCATGCAGGGATTGATGAGCAAAGATTATGCAAAGCAAAGAGCGAAGATGATTTTGTATGAACGCAATAACCCTAACATTGGCCCCGGCGATCCTTATCCGTTTGAAGGAAAAATAAATCCTTACCAGGATATTTTGAAAAAAAGAGGATTCACATTTGATTCAACAAACAATAATAAACCAGGTTTCGTACCTGCACACGATGCAAGAAATAATGAAGTGGCACAAGTCTCTCCGCTGATTAGTGGAGGAGATTTAGAGGGGGCTTATATGGATCGTTTATGGAGAGGAACTACTTCTGTAGAAGCGGCTGATGCAGAAGGATGGGTGGTTTCCATTACACCATCAGGTGGATGGGTACCCGCCTGCATTGCAGGAAACACAGGCATTGGAATGAGCCAGCGGTTACAAAGTTTTGTATTGGATTCTACTTTAAATCCCTTCAATGTAATTGAACCTGGTAAGCGGCCAAGAGTAACACTGACACCAACAATGGCATTAAAAGAAGGCAAACCATTTTTATGTTTTGGTGTACAGGGTGGCGACACTCAGGATCAAAATTTATTGCAGTTCTTTTTAAATGTAGTGGAGTTTGGAATGACCGTACAGGAAGCATGTGAAGCAGCCAACATCAACAGCAACCAGTTGTGGTTATCATTGGGCGGCAATAAAACAGAAGACAGAAAACCAAGGCCGGGTAATTTATTACTGCATGAAAATACGCCTGAATGGATTCGTAAAGAATTAAAGCAAATGGGCTATACCCTTACAATTGATAACAGAACCAGTGGCCCAATCAATGCCATTTATTTTGACTGGAAACACCATTCTTTTTGGGGAGGCAGTTCCAATCATGGAGAAGATTATGGCATCTGTTGGTAATGCCATTGTATAAAAACAATCTTGCTCCTTTTTTTAAAGCTAATGATTTTTTACAATTCCTTTCTTATATTTGGTTATCTGGTTTTTACGATTGCCTACTATATTTATTTCAAAACAAATAAGTCATGCTTACAGGCGAACTGCTGCAATCGTATTTAGTCCCCAATGCTGTTTGGGATGAAATGGTAGACAACAATGCCGTAAGGGAACAGTACAGCAAAGCAATGCACTTTCTAAACCAGCTCTCCATCGATGAACTGAATAAAAAAGAAGAACTGGCCAAAAGGCTGTTCATGAGCCAGGGTATTACGTTTACAGTTTACAGCAGTGGCGAAGGCATAGAAAAAATATTTCCATTCGACATCATTCCCCGTATCATCACCGCCACAGAATGGGATTATATTGAAAGAGGTATCAAACAAAGATTAAAAGCACTCAATCTTTTTTTAAAGGATATTTATCACAACCAGTTTATTATAAAAGATGGTGTAGTGCCGGCAGAGATGATCTACAGCTGCCCCCATTACTTAAGGGAGATGCAGAACTTTAATGTGCCGTATGATATTTATGTACACATATCCGGCATAGATCTTATCCGCAATAATGATGGTTCATTTTATATTTTAGAAGATAACCTGCGTACACCAAGCGGTGTAAGTTATATGCTGGAGAACAGGGAAATTACCAAACGGATTTTTCCTGATTTGCTGCCGCAAAATAATGTACGGAGTGTAACAGAGTATCCAACTATTCTGCATAAAAATTTAGTGTCGCTATCTCCAAGACAGATTGCCAATCCAACCATTGTATTGCTTACGCCGGGTATTTATAACGCTGCTTATTTTGAACACACAACGCTTGCAAGGCTAATGGGTGTTGAGTTGGTAGAAGGCAGTGACTTAGTGGTGGACAATCACAAAGTGTACATGAAAACCACTGCAGGCCTGCAGCAGGTAGATGTTATCTACCGCAGGGTGGATGATGATTTCTTAGATCCGCTGGTATTTGATCCGGGCAGTATGTTGGGTGTGGCTGGCATTATGAGTGCATACCGTAAAGGAAATGTAGCCATTGTAAATGCAGTGGGCAATGGTGTGGCAGATGACAAAGCCATTTACACTTTTGTACCGGCAATGATAAGGTATTACCTGAATGAAGAACCGATCTTGAAAAACGTTCCCACGTACCAGTTAGGTAAGGATGAAGAACGGGAACATGTGTTTAAGAACATCCGTGAAATGGTAATTAAAAAAACAAATGAAAGCGGCGGTTACGGAATGTTGATGGGCAGTGCCGCCAGCGACGAAGAAATAGAAACATACAAAGCAGAAGTATTACAGGCGCCAAGAAATTTTATTGCACAGCCCATCATCAGCTTATCATCCGTACCATGTTATATGGATGGAAAACTGCAGCCGAGAAGGGTGGATCTTAGGCCGTATGCATTGTGCGGTCCCGGCGGTATTGAAATAGTACCGGGAGGATTAACAAGGGTTGCTTTAAGAGAAGGTTCACTGATAGTAAATTCATCGCAGGGGGGAGGCAGTAAGGATACGTGGGTGTTGGCAGCCCCCTAAAGGAGGAACAAAGCCAGACTGATTAATATTTTTATAAAATAAAAAGGAACAGCAGAAATGAAATACCAAACAAGTGAATACTGTAATAACCTAAAAATAAAAGGCCTTGCCTTGAACCCCCCTGAGGGGGGCTGGGGGGCTGCTTATGCTTAGCAGGGTAGCCGATAGTTTATACTGGATGAGCCGGTACATGGAACGTACTGATGGCATCTTGCGGATGTTGAAAATTAACTATGCTTCATCGCAGGATGATGTGCAGGAATTTTCATGGATGCCGGTTTTGAAAATATTTACCTTTTTAAAAAAAGAAGATGCGGAGGCGATGGCGCACAATACCCGTGCTGTGCTGCAATTTATGGTAATGGGAAAAGACAATCCCAATTCGGTACTGAACATTGTAACCATGGCCAGGGAGAATGGCCGCAGTGTTCAGGATCACATCACCAAAGAAATGTGGCAGTGCCTCAATGATTTTTACCACACCATGAGAGATGAAAATTTAGAGCGCCTTTTACAAAAAGAAGATCCAATTACGGTGTTGGATAACCTGCTAAAAAAAGGATTATTGTACTTTGGCACTACCGATGTGACCATGGCAAGAGGTGAAGGAAATTCGTTTATCAATATTGGTAAATACCTGGAAAGAGCTATTCAGTCAACAGACATTCTTGATATAAAATTCAGCAACCTTAATTATGAAGTGGATAAAATTACTGATACTACTTACTGGAAATATTTGCTGATGTCCATCTCGGGTTATGAATTGTATTTAAAAACTTACCGCAGTGGTTTTGAAGCAAAAAATGTGGTGGGGCAAATTGTATTGAAAGAAGAGTTTCCCCGTTCGGTAATTTATTCCGTCAACAGGTTACAACGATATTTTGAACGGTTGAAAAATGATGGCAATGCTGCAGCTTTTAACCAGATTGATTTTATGATTGGCCGTCTGAAAAGTAAAGTAAAATTTTCCACCTCCGATTCAATTTTTGAAGAAGGGCTGCATCATTTTCTAACTGATACAAAAAAAGGATTGCTTGAAATTGGCAATGCCCTCAGTCAGCAGTATTTTGCTTATTCATAAAAAAAATTATAAAAATTAAATTACCATTAAAGCATTTAAAGCCCACACCCAATATGCCCCGATTTGTTATACACCATGTTACTAAATATACTTACCAGGAACCTGTAAGGGATAGCGCCAACCAGATTATGCTTTACCCAATCAAGGATTCAAATCAGTCTATACAAAACCAGCGTATTACTATTACCGGCGAACCGGTGCTGGAAATTTATAAAGATTATTATGGCAATGAAGTAGGTTCTTTTACAAACGTAGTTCCGCATACCGAACTCAGGATTGACTCCACCGTATCTGTAATTACCACACCGATAGTATGGCCCAATGATGAGGTTCCAACAGAACAGCAATGGCAGCACCTGCAGGAAATAAAATACATTGTTCCTTTCATTGATTTTTTAAAACAGGAAAATTTTAGTGCTTTGCCAGAATTGAAACAAGTTGCCGATGCAGGATTTTATCAAACCGTATCGGTATTTACTGCACTAAAGCAACTCAATGAATATGTGTACAATAATTTTCAATACATCAAAGGCATTACCAGCGTAACCACTACGCTGGATGAAATATGGAAACTGAAAGCAGGTGTATGCCAGGATTTTGCCCACATACTTTTATCCATGCTCCGCCTGTTGTGCATACCTGCCCGTTATGTAAGTGGCTATGTTTGTCCGCATGATCATGACCTTCGTGGCGAAGGTGCCACTCATGCCTGGGTGGAAGCTTACCTTCCCTTCTATGGCTGGATGGGCCTCGATCCTACCAATAATTGTTTTGTTAGTGACCTGCATGTACGCCTTGCCGTCGGCAGAAATTTTAGTGATTGTTCGCCGGTAAAAGGAACCTACAAAGGCACGGCCAAACAAACACTGGAAGTAGGCGTATCGGTATCTCATGAAGATGGTTTGGTGTCAAAAGAAGTAGCCGCCATTTTAACACCGCAGGCGGTTATCGCCAATTTAGATGAGGGAGCTGGGGATGATAATTCTTACAGAAGGTATATGCAGATGGTGCAGCAGCAACAGTAAAAATATAAATCAGTCAATGCCGATTTTAATTGATTGCTATAAGGCTGTATAAAATCTGTCATTCATTTGTATAATAATTTTACATTTACAGCCTGCCTTTCTTGCTGTAATAAATTATACCAATGAACACACGTAATTATTTATCTTACCTGCTCAACCCAATAGAACTGCTGCGTACTAAAAAAGTATTGCAGGTAAATCCAACTGTAGTGCCTGTGAGGCAAGAGCCGGAGGAGTTGAAAATATTTGTGTATGATTACGATGCTGCTTCAATAGAAGTGAAAGAAATGGCATCGGTACCAGATTGTTTTCAATACGCAGCTTCACCAAAAACAACCTGGATAAATGTAGATGGCCTGCGGAAAAAAGATGTGGAAACCATTTGTGAACATTATGGCATACACAATCTTTTTGTAGAAGATATTTTAAGCCTCGGCCAGCGGCCAAAGACCGATGAAATGAATGGCATTATTTTTTGCATCCTCAACATGCTTTTTTTTAATGAAAAAGACTCTGCTGTAGAAACGGAACAGATCAGCATCATACTTGGAAAAAACTTTGTCATCAGTTTTCAGGAAGATGCATTCAGGGATGTTTTTAATCCTTTAAGGGAAAAGCTAAAAGCCAACAATACCAAAGTGCGGCAACAGGGTGCAGACTTTTTATTTTATTCTTTAATTGATTTGATCGTTGATAATTATTTTGTGGTGATGGAAAAGCTGGGAGATAAAATTGAAAACCTGGAAGAGGATATTGTAAGAAGCCCCAACACACGGAGCCTTGCCAAAATTAATATGCTTCGTAAGGAAATGATTGTGCTGAAAAGAAGTGTAGCCCCCGTAAGAGAATTGGTGAATGGCATATTACGCAGCGAAAGTGATTTGATAGAGGAAAAAACGGAAATATATTTTAAAGATGTGTACGATCATATCATACAGGCTACTGAGCTTTCGGAAAATTACCGGGATATGATGATGAACCTGCATGACCTGTATCTGAGTAATGTAAACCTCAAGATGAATGAGGTGATGAAAGTAATGGCAGTGGTTACCTGCCTGCTTGCTCCGGCCACTGTTATCGGCGGCATCTTCGGGATGAATTTTGAAAGAATACCACTGTTGCATAATAAATGGGGCTTCTTTATTTCTGTTGCCCTCATGCTTTTCGTTCCGCTGGTAATGCTCCGGATGTTTATAAAAAGAGGCTGGTTCAAATTATAATTTCTTTACCACTTAATTTGTACAAAGTTGGTTTTCAACTGTTGTCTTTCTGCACATATTACCGCAATCCTTTGCGTTCAAAATAATTACGCTTTCTGTTGTATTTCCTAAATTAATACTATACTTTCGAAACAGTTTTCATAGGGTACGGATTAAAAACGAACCGGGGTTTCCACCCTGGTTCTATTTTTTTAGGCCAGTTAGTTTAGGAGAAATAATTTTTATTTTATAACGGCTTTGTTTACTTTCATTTTTTTCAAACAACAATTATGCAGAAAAAAAAGCCTGGGGTAGATGTAATATTAGATGTGCTGAAAGAAACACTGCTGGCCCATCCCGAATCTGAATTTACCAAAAGCCTTCTTTTTCAATACCAGGAAAGAGGTGGCCTGAGTAAAAAACAATTGGAAGGCCTGTATGGAAAAGCATCCAAAGTAGACAGCATTGCCCCGGGTAAATTGGCCACACTGGAAGCAATCATTTTAAAAAAACCAACCCGTCAAAAATCACCCTTACCTGTTGCAGCGGCACCGGCAGAAAAAGATACTGCAACCCCGGCAGCAATTAAATCCATCCTCGAAAAATATCCCCAGCACAAAAGAGTACTTTTTTACAAAATAAAATTTGAAAACAACGAGCCTTTATCTGCTGTTGAAAAAGCAGAACTGGAAAGGTTTAAAAAATTATTGATAAAATAAAAAAGGCAACTTGAAAAATTTTCAAATTGCCTTCTGTATATAAAAGATATGGGATTAAAGCGGGATTAGCTAAACAAGCCACCTTTCTTTAATTCTTTTGTTCCTTCGCCTATCAAAAATCCATTTTGATAAATTTGTACTTTATAACTTCCTTCATGGAAAGTTGTTCCTGGCACAAAAGCGAATTCAACATTTTTTCTTTTGGCTGTTTCTAATGCTACAGGCACTTTAGCGGTAAATGTTTTTTCGCCATCTTCTCTGGTTGTAAAAGTACCGGCATTATTTGCATCAGCCGAAGTGCTGGTAATTACCTTACCATCCGGACCGGTTACCAGTACAAAAACATCTGTATTTCCTGATTGTGCAATGCGGTTATCAACATCAAATGAAATCATTAATTTGTCAACACGTTTAGCAGTAGTGGATACTTTTTCTTTTCCATTACCCTTAACATTGATTGGTGTAATTACAATGTTAGATGCATTTAATGTAGAAGCTACATCTACTTTCTTTTCAAGCTCCTGCTTTACCGCAGTTGTGGCAGTAAGATCCTGGGTTAATTTTTCTTTGTCCTGTGTCAACACAACCTTATCGTTGCTCAGCGTTTTATTTTCTTCAGTAAGTTTAGCAATATCTGCTTCCATACTGGTTATTTTTCCATTCAATTGTGCAATCAGGTTTTTTGCCCTCGACAACTCTGCAGCAGTAGCATTTTTCTTATTCAGTATGCTTCGTATTTCAGATTTTACTTTTTTAATTTCAGCATTGCTGGCAGTTAATTTTCCTTCAAGGCCTGTATTGATCGTTGACATAGAGTCCAGCCTGGCAAGAGATGCATCAAAGTTTTTACGGATATCAACTTTTTCGTCCGTTACTTTTGCAATCTGTGTTTGCTGTTGTTGTATCTGTTCGGTTGATTTGTTTTTATCAACAAATGCAAATGTTCCTAAGCCTAATACGCAGGCAGCCAATACGCCGATCGCTATATTTTTATAAGGCTTCTGCTCCGGACTTTTTTGTGCTGTTGGTGATTCTGAATTTATAGTGTTCATGATATTAAAATTTTTAGATTGATTGAATAATTTTTTAAATAGAAAATTGAATTCGAATAATTTTTTGGGAGTCTCCGGGGGCTTCGTTTCTAAAACCGTGCCATAAACAATTGAATAAAATTTTGAAGCTTGCCCTTTCACAGTTTATTAACTTTTTAACAGTTAGCCTATTCTTGTAGTAAACAGCTATTGATATTTGCTGATTACACAATCAATTTAAAAATATAGAAATTAAAAAACCTGGTGGATAAAAATTTAAAGTGCAGAATGTACAATGCCCCCAAACGGAGGCAGCCAATAAAAAGCAGTACAATAAAAAAAGGAAAATAAATGAGGCCAGTATAGAAATACAGCCCGTTTTAAATCCAATATCCTATGAAAAACCGTTACATTAACGCTGTGGTTAATTGTATATTGTAAAAGCTGAAAGTATTTTTTATAATTGCCAGAATGAATGACGGAGGCTAATATTCTTTTTATTTCCTACCAATTAATTTTACAACTGTTTGAGCAGAACCAAATGCCAGTGTAGATCCTCTGCTACTATGCCTATAATTATGAATAACTCTTTTATCAACATCCCATTCCATCCCTACATCTTTCACCTAAAGCCTTATGTCAGCACAATTACTGCAATTGTTTTTTCCATGTTTTAAATTATTATTTACGAAAGCAAACCAAAGTGTAATTTCTACCGTATGTGAGGTAGGTTTTTCAAAGGATATGGATTTAAAACGGGGCAAGATTTCTATCTAGGCCCCTTTTTTATTAAAATGGCACCAGTTAATTATCGCTGTTAAAGCCGGCGCAGACATCATTTTACACATCCCTCAAATGATTCAGCGTAACCCAGTACTTATCCTTAAAAATGTCATAAGAAACATTCAGCTTATCCTTGTAATTTTTTATAAGCGTTGCAATTATCCTAGAAGAATGCCTGAACTCTTTGCAGGCGTAATACATTTTCCTTGTTCCATTGCATGTTTCCCTGCCAAGGTTCAAATAGCCTTCTGTATCTGGCAACAGCTTCATCACTTCATCGTCAAATTCATTCATCAGTTCATAAATGGTATCATCCGGCAGCCCATTATTTTGTGAGCCATCGTATTCTATTTCCACCATCATCATCCACGGATGCGATGCTTTGGCATCCCAGTGAAGCAGGTCTTCATTGATAGCCGCAATTACAGGAAAATCATTTTCATCATTTGCCTCCAGTAAGCTGTAATTATCGTTTTCTGTATCGTGGCGTACACCTTCATATTTTTCTACAAACTCCTTTTCCCGCCACAATAAAAAATCCTTCAGTTTTTTTATTGGTATTAATGCTTTGCCTGCATCATCCGGCCCGGTTATCTGCACAGCATCTATCAGGGTGGCGGTATTCAGTTCCCCCATTGCATTGTCTAAATAAATAAGCGTACCACTGGAAATAATATCCTTTTTCTCTTCCGTATAATCCTGGTGTACTAACGTTACATCAATTTCATCAGGATACTCCGCATGTTCATTGCTGAAGAAACTGATTTTATTATCGTCAAATTCAAGCCCGTCCATTTTTATTTGCATACCGTTCAGGTCTGTTGGTGGCTTTAATGCAGTAAACCGCCAGCCTTTAAGAGCGGGTGCAGCCGCCACCAGTTCTTCGGCAAACACAAATGTTTTTACATAGCCTTCAGCACTGATGATAAGTTCGGCTGTGTTATCATCAAACATACCGGCAACAAAATAGAACCCATCATTCAATTGCAGCAATTTTGGGCTAAGCTTGCTGAAAAAATTTCTGTCAATATCATTATTGCTCTTCACAATTTTAAAAAAAGATTGCTCCTGTTGCTGAAACCAAAGCCAGAAATCGGCGTAACTTTTTATTGGTGTTTCTTCTTTGTTGCCAAATATTTTTTTTAAAAAATTCATACAAGATTAATTTTAAAAGGGAATCAACAAATGTATTGAACATTAGTAATGTTGACAGGAAAAACAAACCATTATTCTTGAAATTTTTAACTGCTTTTATTTTTTCTTTTGCACAATGTACAGGCCTGCAATTACCAATGCCACACCAATAAAAGTATTCAGGCTTACCGGCTCTTTCAGCATTACTGCGGCAATGATGAAGCCGAATACAGGACAAAGAAATAACCAGAACGAAGCCTTTACAGGATTATCCCTCAAAAGGTACAACCACAATTGCACCGCACCAATGGAAACAGGAATGGCCAGCCAAACTATGCAGGCGATTGATTTGATATCGTACACATTTTTATCAGCATTATAAAATGCAAACAAAAAAGGCAGCAGCACAATCCCGCCAAACAGTGTTTGCCAGCCATTGATAACAAGTATGTGCAGCCCATTCCATTTATTTTTTGAAAAATAAACTGCCCCGGTAGAATAAGCCAGCATACTGATAAATAATAAAACTAACCCCGTTGGTGTGGCATAACTATTTTTCAATAAAGGATAAGCTGCCACTAAAATGCCTGCTGTGCATAAAATTAAACTAATAATAGTGGCCCGCTTTACACTTTGCCGCAGCCAGATAGCGGTGATGATACTAATGAGAACAGGATTGGAGCCAACGGATAAGGTGCCAAGCCCAGCAGAAACATTCATCATGGCAATAACATAAAGGCCAAGATAAATACTGATATTAAGCACCCCGTAAACCGCAATTTGTTTCCACTCCTGTTGTTGTGGCAAGCGCTCTTTGAGAATTACATGCGAAATGAAAAGCATAATAACAGCAGCAATAAAAAAACGGGTAACCGCTATTACAAATGGTTGTGCAGACTGCAAACCTATTTTTGTGGCAGCAGATGCAGATGCCCATAATATAGCAAATGCAATTCCTGCCAATACCAATTTTATACGATAACCTCCGGCATCTTTCATTCAAATAAAATTAAAGCAGAAGATATTGATAAATGAAGTGAATAAAAAATCAGTGCTGTCATTATCATTAAGGACTTAGAATTTTATACCGTTAACTTACAGGTGGAATAAAAATCATACTTCAACAAAACCAATCTCATTTTTTCTTTTGACAAATATTCATTATTTCGCAATCAATTAAAAGAAACAGAAAATGTACCAGGAGATAAAATATGTGAGTGCAGAGGATGCGTTGGCTGTAATTCAAAGTAACCAACGGGTGTTTATGCATGGCAGCGCCTGCACACCTTTGCATATGATGAGAGAGCTGGCAAAGCAAAGCCATCGTTTACAAAATGTAGAACTGGTTTCCATCACTGTATTTGGAGATATCGAAGTAGATAAGCCACAATACCAAGACAGTTTTCATATCAACTCTTTATTTGTATCCGCCTCGGTACGGCAGGCTGTTAATGAAGGAAGGGCAGATTTTGTCCCGGTATTTTTAAGTGATATTCCTGATCTGTTCAAAAGTATTTTAAAACCAGATGTATCCATTATACAAGTATCGCCGCCAGATGAACATGGTTATTGTACATTGGGTGTATCGGTGGATATTGCCCGGTCTGCTGTTTCTAATTCCCAATATATCATTGCACAGATAAATCCAAAAATGCCCCGTACACATGGTGATGGAGCGATACATACCAGCCGGTTTACGCATTGTGTATTTCATGAAGAAGAATTACCACAGGTGGATTATGCAGCCAAAATGGGACCGGATGAATTAACTATTGGAAAGCATATAGCAGAATTGATTGATGATGGCAGCACCTTACAAATGGGCATCGGAACCATACCCGATGCCGTTTTCAGAAGCCTGCACAACCACAAACATTTAGGCATACATACTGAAATGTGCAGCGATGGCGTGGTAGAATTGTTTGAAAAAGATATCATAGATAACAGCAAGAAAAAAATACATCCTTTTAAAGCAGTTACCGGTTTTGCTGTTGGTACCAATCGCCTGTATAAT
Organism: Chitinophagaceae bacterium; assembly: GCA_031371545.1. Taxonomy (GTDB): domain Bacteria; phylum Bacteroidota; class Bacteroidia; order Chitinophagales; family Chitinophagaceae; genus Ferruginibacter. The sequence continues at coordinate 7,783 of JANMJU010000134.1, read as the reverse complement.
TATGTAAACAACAATCCAGCATTTGCATTCCTTGATATTGATTATGTAAATGATCCCCATGTAATTCGCCGCAATCCAAAAGTAATTGCTATCAACAGCGCCATTGAAGTGGATATTACCGGCCAGGTATGTGCAGACAGTATTGGCTCAATTCAGTATAGTGGCATTGGCGGGCAAATGGATTTCATGCGTGGGGCAGCTTTAAGTGAAGGCGGAAAACCAATCATTGCATTAACCTCCCGAACAGGCAAAGGTGTGCCACGTATAGTTTCATTTTTAAAACCCGGAGCTGGTGTAGTTACCACCAGAGGCCATGTGCATTATATTATAACCGAATATGGAGTAGCGTATTTGTATGGAAAAAACCTGCGCCTGCGGGCAAAGGCATTGATTGATATTTCACATCCTGACGACAGGGAATGGTTGACAAAGGAATGTTTTGAAAGGTTTAAAATATTTTAGTTTCACCAGTTATAAATTTTACCAACCCATCCACAACATCCCTGCGCCGCAAATAAAAATAGTAACCCCGGCAAGTACATGCACATACCGTTCTAATTTTTGTGTGCTGGTAAAGGCAAAACCAAAGTAGCCGAGCAATACCATAGTGAGCATGGAGGCAAGGGTGCAGGTGGTATAAATAATTATAAGCAGCAGCATGCCCCACCAACTATTTTGTGCGGCAGGAAAATAAAGCAGCGGTATCATGGGCTCACATGGGCCAAGAACAAAGATGATAAACATCACCCACGGGGTTACACGAAAACGTTTCAGCTGCATTACAGCATTTCCATGGTTGTGTTCATACACATAGAGCCCTCCATCATTGTCCATATCAAAATGCTTGTGTGCCTTGTTTTTACAGAGCCTGTAAAATCCCCAGGCAGTATAGCCAATTCCAAATGTCAGCATCACCCAACCGGCAATGCCGCCCCGTACATTTTCGAACCAGCTTATTTTAGAAAGTGACCAGCCCAATGCCGCTCCGCCAAGACCCAATGCTACTGAGCTAAGCACATGGCCGAGGCCACAGGTAATTGTCCAGCCGATTGTTTTAGTAATATTCCAGCCTCTTGTTTTGGAGAGTGCAATGAAGGGCAGGTAATGATCGGGGCCTGTAAGTGTGTGCAGGCATGCAATGGAAATAGCCGTGATGATGAGTGCTTGCATTTCAGCCGGCATATTGCAAGGTTTTAATTGTTTGTATCTGCAAAATTTGGGCTACCCGTTGCAGGCAGTTATACAGTTGCTCTGCGCCTTGACCGAGTAACCGAATGATAAGTCCGTTTGCCGGGGCTGCAGTAATTCCAAGTTTCATATTTTTTTCTGCTGATAATAATTCGATGATGGTTGTTTGCAAAATTTTACAATCAATATTTGGCTGCAGATAAATCATACTGGCCTGGTGAGTGTAGCCTTCCAGTTGTCCAATGGCATGCACGTTTATAAGTGCCGGCTGCATCAACAGGTTTTCTTTTATCAGTAATTTATCATTGATAAAAACTTGTGTGATGCTGTGGTATTTGGAAAACAAAAATACTTCTCCGTTTAACTTTCTTCCGCAAGTGAGCACTTCGCCAAAAATAAACTGGCTGTTGTTACCAAGATAAAAATTATTGTATGTGCTGAAGATGGATTGCTCATGCGGCACGGATGGATGCGGCAGAAAACAGAAGAAAGAGTTGTCTGCCACATGCACATTCAATTGTTGTGTTGCCCCGCTCTTCATGTGAAAGAGGCGCTGGTAGGCTTGTGTATGCAACTGCAGTGAACAGTTTTGTTCTACTTCAATCTTCATGATGTATTCATCGCCATCCAATATTCCGGGTGATGAATTCATTAATGTTAAATGCAGTTGTTGTTCAGTTTTATCTTCGGTGATGTTCGCCACTTTGAATGGTGTGGTGAAAAAGGCTTTCTTTAAATAAGAACATCCATTTCTGTCAGCAACCTGTATATGAAGTTCGGCATTCATCGGATAAGGTTTGGTTCTTCTATAGTTTCCAGTAGGGCATATTTTTTTATCCAGCCAATCACAACATCCAATCCCTGCAGGCTCATGAGATTGGTAAATACAAATGGATTGCCGTTACGCATTTTTCTGGCATCACTTTCCATCAAAGCAAGGTCAGCATTTACATAAGGTGCCAAATCTATTTTATTGATAACGAGTAAATCGCTTCTGGTAATACCAGGCCCGCCTTTACGTGGTATCTTATCGCCTTCAGCCACATCAATTACAAAGATGGTTACATCTGCAAGATCAGGACTAAAAGTAGCAGACAGATTATCGCCGCCACTTTCTATAAAAATGATTTGCACATCAGGAATTCTTTCGGCCATTTCTTCCACAGCTTCTAAGTTCATGCTGGCATCTTCACGAATTGCTGTATGAGGACAGCCGCCTGTTTCCACACCAATAATTCTTTCGGCAGGCAGTAAAGAATTCTTTGTTAAAAACTCTGCATCTTCTTTTGTGTAGATATCGTTGGTAATTACGGCCAGGCTGTAATCCTTGTTCATGGCCCTGCTCAGCCTTTCTATCAATGCGGTTTTGCCGGAACCTACCGGTCCTGCTACGCCTATTTTTATATAGTTTCTGTTCATTTTTTGATTACACTAATTTTTTATGTTTTGTACTTGGCCGCTGTACTCCTATTAAGCATCGTTGTGTCACTCTCTTGTACTTTTATATCTTTATTCATCAGCTAAACTTTCTAAACAATCTAAACTTCTAAGCCAATTGTCAACTCATATACAGCCTTGAATACAACTGCTCATGCTGCATGCTGCGGATATCAAAACCCGTACAGCACAAGCCAATTAAATTTTTATCGGGCTGCATGGATTGTTCTGCCAGCTCCTGCATTAATGGAAGCAAAGAAAATAATATTTCCTGTCCATCCTGCTGGCCAAGCGGAATAAGTTTTACGCTGTTTGTTACAAAACCTGCAGCTGCATTGTAATAAAATCCATACAAGGCATCTTGTTTTGTAATCCCCAATCCATGTGCAATCAAGCCAAACGCAATGCAATAGTTGCCACTGGTTTGTTGAGATTGTACCAATTTATTGTAAGCTTGTATTAATTCATTGTTTATTTGCGATTGAAAAATTTTTAGCAACCTCATGCCTAACTTTTTGCTGGCCTGCCGCATTTCAATGGGCAGCTTTACTGCGGTACATTCTTCATCTAATGCTAAAATTATTTTCAAATTATTTTCTGCTGAAGCATCATACGCCAAAGAAACAAAAGCAGCATCTGTAAACTGCAGGTTGCGACTCAGCATTTCTGTTATGAATGACTTTGCAGTTGATTTATTGTGTACAATATTTTGCTGCACATAAGTTTCCAACCCGGCCGAATGGGAGAAGCCGCCAATGGGCAATGTGGGGTCTGACAAATGCAGCAAACTTAGTAGGGTAGTGTTCATCATGAGGGTGCGGTTAGTTTCATAATTTTTGAAAACAAACTATCATTGGTGCCACCACTGTGAGGAGATACAGTTGTTTTTAATGGCTTCAATAGTTTTCTTTTTTCTTTTATTATAGTATATCCCTGAGCTGATAACAATTTATACAAAGGCATTTCAAACGGTACCAATAATTGATCTGCTTCATAAAATAAAGGCAAATGCTTATTGCCAATTTCATAACACACCGAAGCCATTTCAAACATATTTTTTGGCTGCACCACAATACAATCACAAGAGTTAATTGATACTGCAATAATTGTTTCATCATCAGCAAACAACACATCAGCTTCTGTCAATTCTGGATTTTCATTCAGGAATTTTATTGAAATTTCCTTTCCAGACTGAGTTGTTTTTCTCAAGATTCGTTTTCTTGCTTCATACCATTCCAATAAAATATAATCAACCTGCCGCTGATTGATTTCAAACATTTCAAGATTCCCTATTTTATTTTGTATCAACATTAAACCTGTATTTAAAAATCTGTTTAATCCGTATAAACCGGTGACATCAGCGTTTCCATCAAAATAAAAAATACCGCTGCGCCAGTGGTAACTCTTTCATTGGCGTACAGGTAATGTGTACGCCATCTACTTTTACTTCGTAGTTTTCCGGGTTCACATCAATTTGTGGAGTGGCATTGTTATGTATCAAATCTTTCTTGCCAATGTTGCGGCAGTTTTTTACCGGCAGTATCATTTTCTGAAGCTGGTATTGCTGAACAATATTTTTCTCCAAAGAAATTTTTGAAACAAATGTTGCACAAGTGTTGTGTAAAGCTTTACCAGCTGCACCAAACATGTGGCGATAAATAACAGGTTGTGGCGTTGGAATAGATGCATTGGGGTCACCCATTTTTGCTGCGATGATCATTCCTCCTTTAATCATCATCTCTGGTTTTGCACCAAACAATGCAGGCTTCCACAAAACGATATCTGCTAATTTTCCCGGCTCAATAGAACCCACATATTCACTGATACCATGAGTGATGGCAGGGTTAATCGTGTATTTGCTCACATACCTTTTCACTCTGAAATTATCATTTTCTTTTCCTTCATCTTCAGACAAAGCTCCTCTTTGTACTTTCATTTTGTGTGCCGTCTGCCATGTCCTGGTAATCACTTCTGCCACTCGGCCCATTGCCTGGCTGTCGCTGCTCATCATACTAAACACACCCATGTCATGCAAAATATCTTCTGCAGCAATTGTTTCCGGCCTTATGCGGCTGTCAGCAAATGCAACATCTTCTGACACCGATGGATCGAGGTGATGGCAAACCATCAGCATATCCAAATGCTCATCAATTGTATTAATTGTGTAAGGCCTTGTTGGATTCGTTGAAGATGGCAACACATTCGGGTACATCGCCGCTTTGATAATATCCGGCGCATGCCCGCCACCGGCACCTTCTGTATGGAAAGTATGTATCACTCTTCCGTTAATTGCCGCAATGGTATCTTCTAAAAATCCACCTTCATTTAATGTATCGGTGTGTATGGCAATTTGTATATCCAGCTTATCTGCAATTTGTAAAGCTGCATCAATTACCGCTGTGGTGCTGCCCCAGTCTTCATGAATTTTTAATCCCAATGCACCAGCTTCTATCTGTTCTTCCAATGGAGCTAAAGATGCACAGTTGCCTTTTCCAAAAAAGCCGAGGTTTATTGGGTAAGCTTCTGCTGCTTCCAGCATTTTTTGAATATTCCATGCTCCCGGTGTTACTGTTGTGGCATTTGTTCCATCTGCAGGGCCTGTGCCACCGCCAATCATGGTGGTGATGCCGCTGAACAATGCATGGTCAATTTGCTGCGGACAAATAAAATGTATGTGTGTGTCAATGCCCCCGGCTGTTGCGATCAAACCTGCACCACCGTGTACTTCTGTGCTTGCGCCAATTATCATGTTGGGGGTAATCCCTTCCATGGTATCGGGATTGCCAGCCTTGCCAATGCCCACAATTTTTCCGTCTTTAATTCCAATATCAGCTTTTACAATTCCCCAATGGTCAATGATCATCACACTGGTGATCACAAAATCCAGTACACCTTCGCTTCGTGTAGCCGTTGCCGATTGTGCCATGCCGTCACGGATGGTTTTGCCGCCGCCAAACTTTGCTTCATCGCCATACACGGTATAATCTTTTTCTATTTCAATAAACAATTCGGTATCGCCGAGACGTACTTTATCTCCCGTAGTTGGGCCGTACATGTTGGCGTATTTGATGCGGTTTATATGCATGTTTAGAAGTTTAGTTGGTTTAGAAAGTTTAGGGTTGGTGCTCAATTACTTTCTCATTCCTTATTTTATATTTCTTATTCCTTATCCCTTATTCAACCACCCTGTTTGTCAAATTATTAAATCCTACTATTTTTTTATTCCCCCCAAATGAAACCAGTTCCACAATTTTCTCTTCGCCAGGTTCAAAACGAACGGCTGTGCCTGCTGCAATGTTTAATCGCATACCGAGTGCATTTTCTCTTTCAAATTTCATTTGCTTATTTACTTCATAAAAATGAAAATGAGAACCTACCTGCACAGGCCGGTCACCTGTGTTGACCACCGTTACTGTGGTAGTTTTTCTGCCTGCGTTAATTTCAATATCGCCTTTTGCAATGATGTATTCGCCTGGAATCATAAGAAAAAAAATTGTCGCCCCTATCCCCTAAAGGGAGGTAGGGCAGGTGTATCAATATTGTTAGTTCATTCGATTTATGTTGGTATTGTCTTCGGAGTTTCGAAACCTCTTTGAAATAAAAGCTATTGCCTTACCCCCTTTAGGGGATGGGGGTTTATCTTATTGGATCATGCACCGTAACCAGCTTGGTACCATCTGGAAAAGTAGCTTCAATCTGCACATCATGGATCATCTCTGCAATGCCTTCCATTACATCGGTTCTTGATAAAATAGTAGTGCCGTATTGCATCAGTTCTGCAACCGTTTTGCCATCCCTGGCGGCTTCCTGCAAATGACTGCTGATAAGCGCTATGGCTTCAGGATAATTTAATTTTAATCCTCTTGCTTTTCTTTTTGCTGCCAGTTCGCCGGCTAAAAAAAGCAGTAATTTTTCTGTTTCTCTTGGTGATAAGTGCATGCCTTAATTCTTTTATTATTTCAATATGCTGGCAGGCAATCGAAGAAATGAATAGAGGTTTCAAGATAGTAAAAAACGGCTACAAACCGGGCAAACTTTTTTATTGTGCTGACAATATTTTTTTTGTTTGAACGATTTATATAAGTGAACAGGCAATCACCTGATTGCAAATGAAAAACCAATATCCATGTTGAAATTATTCCGCTACTCATTTTTAGCGTCAGCCTTATTTTTTTTGATGGGATTTACTCCTCTTAATCATACCGGGCTTGTTATTTCAAAAAACATCAATGCAGCAGCAGAAATTGCTAACAAATACGAAGAATGGCAGCTGTCAAACATCGGTATTTCAAAACAGTTATTTGACTATGCTGTAAAAGGCTACAAATATTTAGCCGGCAAAAAAAGTTTACACAATACAAATATCATCAGCATTGCAGACCTCAGTAAGCCTTCCTCGGAAAAACGTTTGTATATAATCAATATCAATACGGGTGAAGTGTTATTTCACACACTGGTGGCTCATGGAAAAAATTCCGGGCAGCAATATGCCACCAATTTTTCCAATGATGAATCTTCATTTGAAAGCAGCCTAGGTTTTTATATTACAACCGACACTTACGAAGGCAAACACGGATATTCACTAAGGCTGAGTGGTTGTGAAAACGGATTTAATAACAATGCCGGCAAAAGAGCAATTGTAGTGCATGGTGCTGATTATGTAAGTGAATCATTTATTGAGCAAAATGGTTACCTCGGCAGAAGCCACGGATGCCCGGCAGTACCGGCATTGCTTAGCAAAAAAATTATTGATGTGATAAAAAACGGCAGTTGCCTGTTTGTATATTCTCCCTCAAAAAAATACTTATCCCGATCGGCCATTTTGAATAGTTGATCCCTACCTTTTATTGTTAGGCACGACAGATGAAAGAAAAGCCCTGGAATAAAATCCGGGGCCTTTTCGTTATGACATCACAACAACAGTAGCTACCAGCTGGCAAACGATACCGAGCAATAACCCGGTATAAATTTCTTTTGGTTGATGATCGCTTACAATCATGCGGCTGCTGCATACTATGCCTGTCAGTAATAATGCAACAGATAATGGTACTGTCATCAGCATGGTATTTTGCTGCATGACAATTATAAACAATCCAATAATACCTCCCATACCAATGGCATGCATGCTTATTTTAAAATAAATATTGGCCATCAATGC
>JANMJU010000054.1:0-2237 GCA_031371545.1 Chitinophagaceae bacterium | reverse complement strand
AATCCATTCGACCTTACCAAGATATGGCCTCATGCAGATTTTCCATTAATTGATGTGGGTGTGATGGAACTGAACCAGGTGCCAAAAAATTATTTTGCAGAAATTGAACAGAGTGCTTTTGCACCGGCGCATGTGGTAGATGGCATTGGTTATTCTCCTGATAAAATGCTGCAGGGCAGATTGCTCTCTTATCCGGATGCACACCGTCACCGCCTTGGTGGAAACTATGAGCAAATACCTGTGAACCGTTGTCCGTATGCAATAAATAATTACCAGCGTGATGGTGCAATGGCAGTGAATGGCAATGGTGAAGATGCACCAAATTATTTCCCCAATAGTTTCGATGATATTTATGCTGATGCTTCAATGAAAGAACCAGCCTGGCAATTGGAATCAACTGTTGCAGACTGGTACGACCGGAATGGAGAAGGCGAAAATGATCACTACACACAAGCTGGCTGGTTATTCAATAAAGCGATGAATGATTATGACCGTCACAACTTAGTAAGCAATATTGTTGGTGCCATGAGCGGTATCAGCGGACCAAAAAAAGAACTGATTGTTAACCGCCAGTTATGTCATTTCTTCCGTGCAGACATGAAGCTGGGAATGGCCATAGCAAAGGGTTTGGGCGTAGATGTTGACAATGTAATGGGTGGCATGGGTGCCACCCATACAGCAGTATCTGAATTAGCGCCTGCATAGTTTTATTTGCCAATTTTGTTGTAAAAAAAAGCTGCTCTGAAAATCAGAACAGCTTTTTTTATTCTTAAATTTTACCTTGCAATATTACAGTTATAATTTATTCAGCATTTGCGTTTGTACTTTTTGCCCCATCTGTAATTTGATTATATAAGTGCCTTTTGCAATGCCAGTCATATTTATTTGTAAATGTTGTTCTCCATTATTTAAGCTTACCGGAACACTCTTTACAATCCTTCCTGTAATATCTAAAATATCCATTCTTGCTTTTTCAGTTTGCGTGCTAACAACTTTTACAGTCAGTTCATTATTTACAGGATTTGGATAAGCTACAAAATAAGCAATGGCAATGCCAGACCTGTTGGTAGGTTTCAATTCTGAATAAGAGATATTTCCATTAGCCCCTTTTTGCACCAGTCTGTAATAGGCCAGTCCGTGAACGGGGTTCAAATCTTCAATAGCATAATTCACCTGAGAGTTGCCCAGTGCTTTTCCATTGGCAGTACCAATAGTAATAAAGTTTCTTCCATCAACAGAACGTTGAACTTCATACACTTCATTCTCAGGTTCGTTGTTGGCCGTCCATTTTAATACTATCCTGTCGGCTTCGTTAACAGTAAAAAATGAAGTAACAAATAATGGCCTTGAAGCTGCATCATCCCTGGTGTACCAAATAGGAGATGTGATAACTCTTGCTCCATTGCTTTCTGTTATATCAACAAAATAATAACCACTTGCAAGGTTTGCCAACGCAGTATGTGTGTAGTTCAATGAACTGGCTGTGGTGGAGGTTAAAGTAGTTGGCCCTGTACCACTACCGGGCACACCCCACATTATTTTAATAGAAGTAACGGTATTGGTACTAATGGTAGTAATTGAAATAGCCGGAGCTCCTGCTTTTGTAATGATGCTGCCCATCGGATAACTTATGTTGATGGTGAAACCAATCTTGGCATTGCAATCTTCTGTTGCATAAAAACGCATCTTCCGCATTGCATCCAAGATATTACTTTCAGATAAAGAGGTAGCCATTACCGCAAGTCTTGTTTTGGCTGTTTTACCAAAAGTAAGATTGTGGTTATCATGATCAACAGTGGGCCCCATGTGATATCCCTTTGCCAGTATATTTTTATAAAAAGCATAATAGCCAATAGCTGCAGGATTGGTATAAGTAGTATCAACCGAAAAAGCAGGGCCACTTTCTATTGCTGATCCTACGATTGCATCATCGGCCTTTACATCATAAGTGCTGTTTAAAATATTATTGTAATCGTAATTATCAGGATGGGCAAGGCTTGCAAAAGCATTGTTGCCATGGCGGTTGATAATGTCAAACAAACCACCTGTTCCTAAATAAGTACTTTTTGGTACATAGATTTGGTAATTACCCGTCTCCCATCCTGCCAATGAATCAAGGCCATAAACAATTACATGACCGGCATGATCACCTGCAGAACCTTGCGTACCAATAACGCCCCACTCTTGTCCATGCAATGCAATAAAATTACTGGTAGTTGCAGCGGCAGCCTGGGTAA
>JANMJU010000050.1:0-13722 GCA_031371545.1 Chitinophagaceae bacterium | reverse complement strand
AAGCATCTATGTAAAAGCGGTAATTTGAAAGTCTCTAAAATTCAAAAAGATGAATCAAATTCAAACTACCGCTGTTCCAAAGTTATTTATTGGAATGGACGTACACAAAAAAAGCTGGACAGTACATTTCAAAACTGATTTATTCGACAACAAAACAGTAACGATGCCAACAGAGCCAACTGTATTGATCAACTATGTCGAAAAACATTTTCCCGGTCATGAAGTGAGTTGTTGTTATGAAGCAGGCTGTTGTGGCTATTGGATAGCAAGATCCTTACAACAATATGGCTGGAAAGTAAGTGTTGTAAATCCGGCCGATGTACCCCGTATAAACAAACAAGACTGGCAGAAGACAGACAAAATAGACAGCCGCAATCTTTGTAAACATTTGGCAGACGGGAATTTAAAAGGCATTTATATACCAGGTGAAGAGCAAGAGCAATTACGCAGCTTATTCAGGCGGCGTGTGCATCTATCCAGACAATTACGAACCATTAAAAATCACATCAAAAGCCAGTTGTTGTATTACGGAATAAAATTACCGGAGCAGTATGATAATCCAAACTGGAGCCGTGAAATGAAAACATGGATTGGAAATTTACAATGGATGTTTAGCACAGGGGCCGACAGCTTACAAAGCCGCTTAAAGCAATTGGAATTTATCTGGTATGAAGAATTGGCCATTAGTTCTAAACTCCGTGCTTATTGCCGCAAGCGTTATAAAAAGGATTATTATCTATATAAAAGTGTTCCTGGCATTGGAGGAATTACTGCATCCTGCCTGCTGGCGGAATTGGGTGACATAAGACGGTTTGAACGAATTGATGAACTTGCTTCGATTGTGGGAATCGTTCCGGGTATTTATCAAAGCAGTGAAAATAAAACCAATCTCGGGTTAACAAAACGCAGCAACCAAAACTTAAGGTCATTATTGGTGGAAGCAAGCTGGGTTGCAGTGCGTAGCGATATGGCCCTGCAACAATATTATCGTAAACATGTACAAAAGGAACCCAACAAAGCAATCATAAAAGTTGCACATAAATTATTAAGCAGGATAAGAGCAGTCATCATAACGGGAGTGCCTTATCAATGCGGATTAGTAAAATAAAATGAGTAACGATATTTAAGCTCATCAAAAAAGCATAAACCTGCCTACCGACAGGCAGGCAAAAACAGACTGCAAAACAAAAGGAGTAGCATCATGAAAATTGAAGGACTACATCGCCAAGCAGGCAGCTGTTTTTAATAAACTAAGATTGATGCAGGTAGCTGGCAGGTTATTTATGTCAGACTACAAATAGGATGCGGAGCTGAATATTAAATTGATCCCTAAAAAATATTTTTAGTTTTTTAGGGATACAGATTAAATATAAAAATTAATGTAGTAAATTTATTTACATATCGAAACTCTCTAAGAACCGCTTTACATAGGATACCTTTTGTTAGGTGCAGCTTTTCCGGATTGACTAATAGTACTCAAATGAAGTAATTTTACTGCCGTTTGAGCTATTTGTAAAAGACATCACCCTGTCCAATGGATCTAATGTTATGTCAAATGTGGATACATAGGGAGAAGACGATATGATTTCAATTTCCCTAGTCATATTAAGTGTTATATATTGAGGTGTATATATCATAAACAAAGTTGAATTAGATCCATTTTTTAAATCTGATGCAAGAAGTGAAAAATTGTTAACATAACTGAGCGGATTAATGTGACTGGAAACCGTATAGAGAAGGTCACGTGTAGTAAACCCTCTTATTTTTTCTTTTACAATATTGTTGGCTGTCATAATCATCGTATCGATTTTGACTTCTTCACCGGCAATGAAATTCTGTTTTTCTAATTGGATAATAGTATCTTGAAGATAGATGAACTTTGTAACCTTATTATTGTCAGGTTGCGGATTAATTATGGAATCTTTTAAGATTCGATTCTGAGAATCATACGAAAGCGTATGCATTATTTTGATGATCGAATAGATCGTCTTTTCACTATAAGAGTAAATCACCGCAGTGTTGTCATTATACGAGTAATTAAAAATTGACATAGTATCAATAGTTTCAGGCACATTTGAGATACGCCTTATAGTGATTAGCCGTTGAGTTATTCTATTCAATTCATCATAAATAAATTCTTCCTCATTTCGGGAAATCACTGACGGACATGATGGCGAACATAACAGGACAGTTGTATCATTCCCATTCATAATTCTTTTTAGTTTGATGACGTCATTATTATTGGTAGTGACGTTAGATTTTTTACAAGAAATAAATATTGTTGCAAGAAAAACAATGAAAGTAAATGCAGGAAAATATTTTTTCATTTTAAGACGTCTTTTATTTTATTAGGACTAAATACTTGAATGAAAGTTGCACACAACTCTTGTATTGTCGCAACTAAAGATAATCACTTGCATCAATACACCAAAATAGAACGACCACAGCAAGTGGCAACAAGAAAATTCAATCATCCACAGAATATTATTTACTGCAAACAAAAATAGCTGCCTTATAAAAGCAGCTATCAAATATTTTAATTTATTTTTTACTTACTGGTACACCCGTATATAATCCACTTCCATTGATGCACTGGTAAATGCCGGATCAATAGTGCCGCCAAACCCGCCGCCCATGGCTACATTGGCAATCAAAAAGAAATTGTGATTAAAAGGAATACTGGCGGAGTTAGCAACTGTATGAATCAGCTGTCCATCTACAGAAATTTTGATTGCAGCCACTGTCCACTCCAGAGTGTAAATATGAAATTCGGTAGTGGCATTGGTAATCGTTCTGTTGCCACCATCTGCATTGCCACCGGAATGGCCGGGATAATGCAGGGTGCCGTAAATTTTATTCAGGTCATTGCCTAAGTGCTCCATGATATCAATCTCACCACAGCCGGGCCAGCCTGTTGTACTTACATCACTGCCCAACATCCAGAGAGCAGGCCAGGTGCCGCCGCCAGCCGGGAGCTTGGCCCGTATTTCCACCTTGCCATACTTGAAAGCAAATTTATCTTTTGTAAGCAGGCGTGCTGATGTATAAGCACTCACATTATCAGGCGCCAGCTCTTTGATGGCGGTAATTTTTAATGCCCCATTAATAACAACTGCATTGGCTGAACGGCTGGTATAATATTCTGCTTCATTGTTTCCCCATCCGCCTGCGCCAAGGTCGTATCCCCACTTGGCAGGATCGGGTGAACCATCGGTATTAAATTCATCTGACCAGATGAGTGTAGGTGCACCGGTTGTTACTGTAACGGTTACCCCAATAGTTTTAGTGGCGGTTAAACCGGTGTTACCTTTTGCAGTAACTTTTACTGAATAAGTATTTGTTCCTGCCAGTGTGTAGCGGTAAGTAGCACTACCGTTAGTACCTGTTGCTATGCTGCCATCGCCATACTCATAGTCGAAACTAACTGCATTGGTGGCAGTGGCAGTAAAAGATACATTGCCCGACCCGTCAGCACTTACCACAGCATTTACCAGCAGGTTAGCGGGAGCTGTGCCTGCAGTGGAGCTGCCGGATTCTTTTTTACAGCTGGCTGCTGTAAAAGAGGAAAACAATAATAATAAGGTTGCCAGTTTTTTAGTTGCACTCATTTTTTTAAGGTTTAACTATCAATTTTTGATACCATGCATTGCCGTCAATACCAATATTTCTCAAATGGATATTGGTAGCCGATATGGATAAGATCTCATAAGTATTTCCACCGGTGCCGAAATTTAAAAACCCATTACCCGGTACTACAAACTGTATCCTGGTAGAGTTGGCAGGCGTGGAAGTTGAAGTGGCATTCATAAAGATAAGTTTTTTGGAACCGGAAGTATTAATGGCATAACAGCCATCACCACCGCCAAATCCATAAAATGCAGAAGCGGCCCCGATTGAAAAAGATTCGCCTGCATTATTAATCATCATTATCACATTGCCGGAAGCATCTTTTGTAAAAGTAATTTCATCATCATACTGGCAGGCCGCTCTTGAATTGGGATCTGCTGAATACCAGATGGGAGCAAATTCTGCAGCCGGGCCTACACCCACATGGCCACTGGCAGCTTTATCTGTTTGCCATTTTTTTGAAGTGGTGCCGGCTAATGCATCTACAATGTAAGTTGGTATTTGAAAAGATACAAATACATTGATCCTTTTGCTGATGGTAGAAATGATACCAGCGGTTCCAATCGCATTTACAGTAATGGTATAATCAAATGTACCCGGGTTGCTGTATTTATAATTGATGGCGCCGGAAGGCACTACCTGTGTAGTGCCATCGCCAAAATCAATATTGTAAGTAATTACATTGGCTGCTGTTGCGGTGATCTGTACACTGCCGGAGCCATTACCACCGGGGTTAGCTGCATCCACACCAGCCACTGTTGCTGTTAAAGCAAGATCGGCCGGGGCTTTTAAATCCCCTAATTGATAGCTGGTTTTTTTGCAGGAAGTGAAGCCTGTGATCACTGCAAGAAGGATGATGGTAAATGATTTTATTTTAGTTATCATGATTGCTATTTTTTGATATTAATTAAGTTTGATGTCATCAAAATAATAAGTTGCACCGGTGCCTGCATTTCCAAAATCAAAGAATACCACTACCCGCTGGTAATTATTGGAATTAACAATACCAGTAAAATCATAGGTCAGTTCTTCCCATGCGTTTGCTACAGTAGTGCTGGCATCTTTTTCAATATTAATGCTTGGGGTGGCAAGATTTTCCAATTTAAGTTTTACAACACTGCCGGCAGTTGGCGACCACACTTTCATTTTTATTCTTGTTAATGTTGAAAAATTAATAGGCGCCGCCAGTTCTATAAATGAACCTGCCCAAACTTCTGCACCACTCGTTTTTACCAATGCACCTACTTTGGTAGACGTATTGATACCGGCAGCATTTGGATTGTTAACCACCGAAGCGGAAGCATTACCAAAACCGGTGAAGGTATAAGTTAGTGTTGTTGATTGAAAGTCGAGTGGCAACACTACGCCTGTTACATTGGCTGTTAAAAAATTTACATCATCCCAGTAAAATATTTTTCCAGTTCCTGCATTTCCAAAATCAAAAAAGATGGACGCCATATCAAAGCGGGAAGAAAGATTTAATGCAGCAGTACCGGGAGCCTGGTTGGCAAAATCAAATACCAATGTTTCCCAACCATTGGCTACTGTAGTAACCGCTTCTGTTTCTACTGTGTGGGTGTTGTTGGTTCTGTCTTCTACTTTTAATCTTACATGAATACCTGCTGCCGGAGAATACACCCGTACACTCATTTGTGTGGCAGCAGCAGTAAAGGGAATTGCTGCTGCAAAACCAGGACTCATCGTTGTTCCGGCCCATGTTTCAGCTCCTGCAGGTTTTGTTGTTTTCTTTACTTTATTGGTTGCATTTACCGGGTCGGCAGCGCCAACTGTTTGGTTGTTTCCAAAATCGGTGGTACCGTACACAACACCTGCATCATCAAAAGTAACCGGCAGTGTGTAGAAGGAAGAAGGAAGCGTATTAGTTTGCCTGATATCATCAAACAAAAAAGTAAAATTAACAGAGCCATTACCGGCTGTGCCCAATTCAAAAATGAGTACAATTTTTTGATAAGCATTGGCTGTGTTGATGGTGCTGTAATCAAAGGAGAGATCCTCCCATGCATTCGCCACAGTAGTGGTTGCTTCTTTTTCAAAATTGATGGAGCCATCAGTTGCATTTTCCACTTTCAATAAAACCTTTGCACCAACCCTTGGAGAAAATACTTTCATCCTGAAAATTTTATTTACAGAAAAATCAATTGGTGAGCCGAGAGCGATAAAACTGCCGCCCCAAACTTCGGGTGCATTTTTTACCATCTTACCCACTTTGGCACTGGTATTAATTCCACCAGATTGTGGGTTATTGATTACTGTTACATCACCACCACCGAAATTGGTAAAGGAATAATTAACAGTGGGTGATTCGAAATTGAGTGGCAGAAGGACCGGGTCAACAATGGTAACTGTTTTAATCAACTGCGTTACTGCGGCCCCACCACTGAGTGCCACTACTTTTACTGTATAAGTTCCCGTGGCTGCATAAATATGACTTACAGGAGTTCCTTCTAAAAATGATACCGGCACTTCATTTGGCACATCACCAAAATAAACTTTGAAGAGTGTTTCATAATTGGCCGTTGCAGAAACATTTACTTTATAATTATTTGCCACGTCGGTGGTAATGGTGAAATCTAAATTTTCAGGAGCCCTGAAAGAAACGGTTAATGGCTGTGTGGCCTCCGTAATTTTTCCCGTGATGCTGTGGCCTACAATCCTTACATTGTACACTCCTTCAGGATATACATGCTGTATATTTTTTCCAGGTAATATTTTTACCGGTGCGGTAGTGGCATCGCCATAATAAATTTCGTAGAAAGATAAACTTTCGCCATTGGGTGTAATGGTTACCAGCCCGGTGTTATCCTGGGTAATTTCAAAAAGAGCAGACAGTTTAGCGGGTGCAGTGTCGCTGGCAAGAAATGATGTGTCATCATACTTCTCTTTTTTACAACATAACAGCACTACCAGTAAAAATGTAGTACTCAAAAAATATTTTAATACTTTCATGATCGTAATTTTTTTTGTTAGTGATTAGTAGCCGTTATTTTGTGTTAAGCCGGAGATGTCAATTTCCTGTTGTGGTATTGGAAACAATTCATTTTTACCAACAACAAATCCGGTAATTTTTGAAGCTGCCTGTCCTGTTCTTACAAGGTCAAAAAAACGGTCACCTTCCATTGCCAGCTCTACTCTTCTTTCATCCCAGATAGCCTGCTTCAATACAGCACCGGTGGCCGTAATATCATGCAGCATATCACCGAATGCCCGTTGGCGTACTTTGTTTAAATAAGCTTGTGCTTTGCTGTCATTTGCAGCCGAAGCCCTGTTGTTGGCCTCTGCAGCCATCAGCAGCACATCTGCATAACGGATAGTCCTGAAATTATTTAAGTAATTCAATTCCACCTGCCCCGAAGTTTCTCCTTTTCTTGGTAAATATTTTTGATTGTACAGGCCGGTGTTTTTATAAGGGGCTACCAGGTAAGTGATACCGAAAGATGGATTAGCCGTTTTGTAAGCTTCAATATCCAGTACGGTTACCCCTTTTCTTTTATCGCCTGCGGCAAAAGCAGCGGCTAAATTTGCGGTGGGTAAATTGGTACTCCATCCCTGTCCGTAAGGGCTGTTGCCGGTAAGGTTGCGGATACCACAAACCTGCACAGCTAAATTGCCCTGGCCCCTTCCCGGGTTTGACCAATCATAAAAAGGGCTTGCGTTGGAATATTGAATTTCAAAAACAGATTCTGTTCCATTCTCCCCTGCCTGTAAAAAGATGTCACCGTAGTTGGGTACCAAACTGAATGGACCGTTCACTACATTCTCCAGCATGGCTGCTGCTTCCGTAAATTTTTCCTGGTACAATAATACTTTACCCAGCAATGCCTGTGCTGCATATTTTGTTACCCTTCCTTTTTGAATATTGGTGATGGGCAACACCGCAATGGCATCCGTAAGATCTTTTTCTATTTGTGTATAAACAGCTGCTTTGGGTGTACGCTGGTAATTTTTAGAATCTGAAACAGACAAACGTTTGTCAACAAAAAGCGGCACATCGCCAAACATTTTTACCAGCTCAAAATAATAGAATGCCCGTAAAAAATATACCTCGCCATACAAAGCATCTTTACCGGTAAAATCTAATTTGCTTTTATTTTCATGCAGGTAATTTGCCCTGTTGATCCCTTCGTAGCAGGACTTCCAGGCTTCCGTTAAATAACCGTTGTTGGCTACAATCTGGTAATCATCTATTTGCTGAAAGCCTAATTGGTCAGTTGCATTTTCTCCACCAGATACTGAGTTGTCTGAAGCAACATCACCGATTACCGTATTGGCCCATATCCATTGCAATGGAGAGTAAGTACCGATTACCATTTTCTGATAATCATCCTGGTTTTTTAAATAATCGTCTGCAGTTATCTGGTAATCTTCGCTGGGTTTGTAATCCACGAATTTTTTACAAGACGATGCCACCAGTATGATGATGGCCATGCTTAATATATAGTTGAAATTTTTCATTTTGCTGTAATTTTTTACTGATTAAAATTTAAAATCAATACCCATTGAATAAGTTCTTGCCTGTGGGTAGGCGCCACGGTCTATGCCTGTATCAAATATACCACCGGATATTTCAGGATCATATCCTGAATACTTAGTGAAGGTGTAAGCATTCTTTACCTGGGCATATACCCGTATTTTAGAAAACAATTTATTTTTATACACAGATGACGGCAATGTGTAGCCCAGCTGGATGTCTTTAATTTTTACAAATGATCCATCTTCCACATACCTGTCAGAAACTCTTGTATTGTTGTTGCCATCAGTAAATGAGTACCGGGGATTCCTTGCATCGTTGGTAGTTCCTTCGCCTGTCCATCTTGCCAGCACACCCCTGAATTTATTGGTCATGGCAAGGTTACGTTCGTAGGCTCTGTAAATATCATTGCCAACAGAAGCATAAATAAATGTGGTGAAATCAAAACCTTTGTAATCTAAATTCAGGCTCCATCCCATCGTGAAATTTGGAAAGGGGTCTCCAATTTTTGTCCTGTCATTGCCATCAATTTTACCGTCGCCGTTTATATCCACAAAGCGGATATCGCCGGGCTTTGCATTATCCTGGATAGCTCCTTTTGAAATATCACCCTGGTTTTGAAACAGGCCATCAGTTTGGTAACCATAGAAATAACCGGGTGTATATCCTTTCTCAAACCTGGTTACACTTTGATAAGGAATGCCGTATCCGCCACCGGTAATTAAACCGCTATTTGTTTCAGTCACCAAATTTTTAGCCGTGGTAAAAGTTACGTTGGTATTTATTTTAAAATTCCTGCCAATGATATCGGTGTATCCCAGGTTCATTTCATATCCACTGGTTTTGGTAGTGCCAATGTTGGCAATAGGTGCAGCGGCTGTACCGAGATACAAAGACAAAGAAGGAGTAAATAATAAACCACTGATATTTTTTTCAAAATAATCTGCGGTAAAAGAAAATTTATTTTTAAAAAATCTCAGGTCAAAACCTGCATTCAGCTGTTTTTGCTTTTCCCATGCAAGGTCTTCATTTTTAAAAGATGCGATGGTGGCACCGATAGAAGTAGGATCGTTGCCAAAAGTATAACCTGCATTTTGTCCAAGGTTGTAGCTGTAAATGCTGGTGGAAATTCTTTGATATTGAGGGCTTACATTTTCATTACCCGTAACACCGTAGCTGCCCCTTATTTTAAAATAATTAATCGCATCCACTTTAAAGAAACTTTCATTGGATACCACCCAGCCCAATGAGCCGGCAAAGAAATTGGCAAATTTATTATTGGTACCAAAAGCATAAGAGCCATCACGCCTTGCTGAAAAAGATGCCAGGTATTTTTCTTTAAAATCGTAGTTGATCCTGCTGAAATAAGAGAGGTTCCTTCTTTCGTATTGAAAAGAACCCACATCCAGTCCGGATGCTGGAGCAGTACCGGTTGCAGAAGAAATATCTGCAAACTGCCAGGAATTAAAAGGCACATCCTGCCGGGAACCGCTGATTGAATTGCCCGTAACTTTTGCTGCTGAAAAACCCAGGATCACATCAAAATGATGAACGTCATTCAATTTAAAATTGTAATTGCCGAAAGTTTCAAAAGTAAAATTGTAGTAAGTGGTTTTATTTTCAGCAACACTGTTATGAGAACCCGGCTTTGCACTGCCATCAGCATTTAAAGTAGAGTTGATATGTGCTGCACCGTAATAAGATAAAGGATTAAAACTTTTACCGGTTATATCTACATTGGTATAACCATACCGGGAAGTAAGTTTTAAATTCTTCAGGATGTCATACTGCAGTTCTAATTTTCCATACAATTTATTGGTGTTGCCTTTGTTGTAGGTGTCATTTAATTGGGTAAGCGGATTAAATATTTCAGATAAAATATTGGGACTGGTTGAATACTTACCATAAGTGTTGGCATCAGTATTCAGTATGCCAACAGTGGGATCGAAATTCAATGCATTGGAAATAACACTGTTGATAGAATTTTCAGCAATGCCTGCTCCCTGGATATTGACAAAGCTGGTATTCATTATAAATTTCAACTTTGAAGTAAGATCAAAAGAAAGATTGGCAGTAGCATTTGCCCTGTTAAAATACGATTTGTCGCCGCCACCAACAATGCCATCCTGGCCAAGATAACCACCCGAAAGGAAATAAGCCATTTTATCACTTCCTCCTTTTGCAGTGATGCTGTAAGATTGAATAGTGGCTTTTTTAAAAATTTCATTTTGCCAGTTGGTACCGGTTCCCCATATTGACAGATCGGGGAAGATAACCCCACCGCCAGATGTAGTACTGCCTTCATTTACAATGGCGGCATATTCACTGGCATTTAAAACACCGATGGTATTCAGCACTTCCTGTTTGCCATAATTACTGCTGAAACTGAATTCTGCTTTTTGATTTTTTCTGCCGCTTTTTGTTGTTACTACAATCACACCATTGCCACCCTTTACGCCATAGATAGCAGTAGTGGCAGCATCTTTTAATACACTGATGGATTCAATATCCGAAGCATTGATAGAATTCAAATCATCCAGGCTTTGAATAGAACCATCCACCACCACCACAGGATCTGTACCGGTATAAGAAGGAATACCCCTGATGAGCACTGTTGGTTTAGCACCCGGCGAACCTGCAGAGATTACGGTAACACCGGAAGCCCTTCCCTGTAAAGCATCTTCGGCTCTTACCGGTCTTAGTTTTTCTATATCAGACCCTTTCACTGTAGAGACAGCACCTGATATTTTAGTTACTTTTTGCGTTCCGTATCCTATCACCACCACTTCATTTAGTGCCTGCGAATTAGATACCAGTTTGATTTGAAAAGCTACCGTACCGCCCACTTTTATTTCCTGGGTTTGATAGCCGATTAATGAAACAACCAGCACCGCATTGGCTCCATCAACATCTAATTTAAAAGCTCCGTTTTTATCAGTGGCAGTACCCTTTGTTGTTCCTTTACTGTAAATGCTGACACTTTCCAGCGGTGCACCCGAAAGCTGGTCAGTCACCGTTCCTGCAACAGTCATTGCTGCAAGGTCAATTACCATTTTCATATCGGTTAGGGCTAATTGCTGCCCGGGTTTTTCTATTCCCTCCATTAATGATTTGTAGTCGGAATCGCTTTTATAAATCACATACGCTTTAGCCAGTACCTTTTTAAACTTTATCTGGTAAGGCTTCAGTAAGTCTTCCAGCAACTTCTCTATATTGTTGTATTTACTTACATCAAAACTGAGTTTGATGACGGGCAGTGTATTGGATTCATACACAAAATCCACATCGAATTTTTTTCTTGATTCGGAGAGGATATCGGGAATTGTTTTTGATTCCTCCACCTGCCCTTTTGCAAAGCAGGTAATGTTTAAAATGAGCAGAACGCATAGGAGCATCTTACCCGGAAAGGTTTTTTTTCTCATACAGCTTAGTTTATCGTTTGGTATTAATGTGCCTTCTTTTTACAGATGACTTATTTTAATTGACTTTTTGTCGATGGTCATTTTTAACTTGAAAGTAAGTTGCAACACACTTACCAGCTCCTGCAGGTTGGCTGCTCTCAAGTCGCCGGTAATAGAGCGTTTTAGTAATTCACCCTCATCTGTTTCAAAGGTATAGCCATACACATCTTTTATCATGATGGCAATATCTTTTAAACTGGTATTGTTGAAATGAAATTCATTTCTTGCCCAGCCGGAATGGAAATCAATATGCTGTTCTTTGGTAAGGGCAATACCGGAAGAAGTATCCAATTTCACCAATTCACCGGGCTTCATTTCTATTACCTCATTCTTATATTTCGCTTTTATCACTGATTTTGTTTCTCCATTTAAAGACAGTTTTATTTTACCTTCTTCCAGTGCCACCATTGCTCTTTCATGGCGGGTGTTTACATTAAATTTTGTACCCAGCACTTCCACGTCAATGCCCTTAGTGTGTACAATAAATTTTTGACTGGTGGCTGATTTTTTCTCTACTTCAAAATAGGCCTCGCCTTCCAGCCATACCTGCCGGTCGCCTTTTTCGTCCCAGTTAACCGATAGCTTTAGTTCAGAGTTTGCATTGAGGGTAACTTTTGAACCATCGGGTAAAATGATATTTTTTACCTGGGCAAAATCTGTTTTGTAAATATTAGTATCAATAGATTTATTCGCTTTTAAATACCATACCCCTGCTGTAATCAGCAACAGTAATGAGGCTGCAATCATCAGGTTCCGTTTCCAGCTTAACTGGTACACCGGGGTGCCTTGTTTAATGGCGCCTTCAATGGAATCCCAGTTTTGTTGCTGTTTATTTACCGGCACCGGTTTCTTTTGAAACTCAAAAGAAAGGTCATCTCCGTTGCCAGGGGTTAAAATATCACTCATTAAAAAAGAAGTTTTATATAAGACACTAAAAAAGAAAATACCTACTCACTTAAAAGATTTTTTTTAAAATTTCCCTGTGTGATACATGCAGCAGAGAGAAAGGAAAAGGGTAAGCAGATTGGCTGAACGCATTTTTTGGAGTGCTCTTTGCTTCAGGTTCATGGCAGATTGCTGGTTAATATCCATTACTTCTGCTATTTGGGTAAGCCCCATGTTTTCAAAATAATGAAGGTAGATTACTTCCCGTTGCCTTTCAGGCAAAGCATTGAGCAGTTCGATAATTTTATTTTTAACCCCGGCATCCGCTTCTTTTTTTATCAAAATTTCTTCCTGCGAAAATTCAATATCCGGCTGGGTAACCATGCTGATCTTCAGCTGCCGCAATTTAAGGTCACGAAGCTGGTTGAGCGACTGGCGGCGGAGCGCTGTGTAGAAAAATGGTTTTACCTTTTGAAGATTGCCAATGGAAGAACGCTTGTTCCAAATTTTAATAAATAAATCCTGCAGGGTATCGTCGGCAAGCACTTCATCGTTTAATAGTTTAGCTGCATAATTGTATAATCCATTAAACAGTGCTGCATGGATACAGCCGTAAGCAGCAGTATCATTATCAAGAGATTGCTGCCACCACATCCTCAACTGTTCGTTATCATGCTGCATTTCATCCATTACAAATAAACCAGGGTGTAAGTTTATAAATTGAGGTTTTTCACCTTTAACGCTGATAAATGTACAGGTTATTTTATTGAAAATAATTTCAATAAAAGAGAATGAAAACTATATTGAAGCTGCCAGTGAGAATAAAAGAGAAATGAGTGAAAAAATTCTGTTATGACTGAATAGAAAAATTTGATATAAAAGCACCCTGGATATTGTGATGAAAGTTGCCGAATGGTATGCCGTACAAGAGTGCGACGCAACAATGATGACATAAAAATTAATGCTCGTTGCAAAATATTTCCTCTACCGCTGCTCCAGCAAACAAAAACTATAAGGTTCTAAAATCAAATGTTCATTATCGAAACCAACGGTGTGAGTTTTATCCTGCCAGTAGTCGTATAACTCCTGTGGTGCAGGGCCATGTTGCTTAAAGGCAGCCCAGGATAAATAGGACACCTGTTTGTTGAAATTGAAAACGCAATACAGTTTGGTTTCGTCTAAGGTTCGCAGGTAGCCTGCCACATGAATATTGAAAGGGCTGAGCCAGGTAAGGTTTTTATAATCGGCCACCATGGGTAA
>JANMJU010000030.1:0-8840 GCA_031371545.1 Chitinophagaceae bacterium | reverse complement strand
AGGGCGACGAAACCGCGCGCAGCCTTCGCAAGGTGAAAGAAGCCGAGCTTGAAGGCGCGCTGTGTTCAAGAAGTATTAAAAAGTCAACAAAAAAATCGTCTCGAACAAGTCCTGAATAATTGTAAACGATTCCATCAAATTCCTCTTCGCCACTTGCTACAAAAAACTGTTGCTTTTCTCGCCATTGATTTTTGTTTTGTCGAATTTCACTATCAATAAAGTTTAATGTCAAGCCGTGTAAAAAAGCAGTTTGTCCTGAAGCATTGAAAAAATACATTCTTGCGTCATTGTCATTCCAACCATATTGAGTATGCAATTCGTCAGCAGTTTGCCTTGAATAAACATTGAAGTCATACAAAATTTGTTGTAATCTTTTTATAAAGTCAACTGTTGCGATTTCTGTCATTGTATTATGTTTACTGTGAAGTAGGATGTCATTTTAGCATTGCCACCAACGTATAAATATACGAAAGTCCACTTTTTAAAAATTAAGTTTCGGTGTTTGAGATTGTTTTATAAATGTATACATAAAAAACAATATTAAATACGAAAGTGTGCAACTTTCGTATTTTCTAAAAAATACATTAATCAATATTTTATACGAAAGTTTTACATGCCTCTTTTTCGCAGCAGTTTGTCTAAGGGACTTTCTATTTTTCCTATGTCTCGGTTCGTTACCTGGGTGTAGCGCAGGGTGGTTTTAATGTCGTTGTGGCCAAGTAGTTTTTGTATGTAGGCAATGTCGGTGCCATTTTCTAATAAATGGGTGGCATAGCTATGGCGCAGGCTGTGAAAACTGCATTGCGATGGCAGCCGCAGTTCTTTGTAGGCTGCTTTAAATATTAGCTGTGCTGCCCGGGAGCTATAGTGTTCTTCTTTGTCTTGCCCTTCAAATAGCCAGTGGGTGGGTTTGTATGCGGTATAATATTGCCTCAGCAATTGCAGTATTGCTTTGCTTAAAGTTACCATCCTGTCTTTTTTGCCTTTGGCAGCTTGTATGCTTATCTGCATCCGGTCGCTGTTGATATCTGTAATTTTTAATTGTACTGCCTCACTTACCCTTAGGCCGGCACTGTAGGCCAGCAGTAAAATGGTTTTGTGTTTTAAGTTTTCTACTGCCATCAACCCTGCTATTATTTTTTCTTCGCTTAATACTTTGGGCAGTTTTATGGGCTTTTTGGGCCGGGGTATTTCAAAGAAAAATTTTTCTCTTCCCAGTACCTGTTCAAAATAAAATTTCAATGCGTTTAGCCTGCTGTGGGCAGTGTTTTCGCTGATGCATTCTTTTTCTATGGCATACAGCATATACCTTTTTATATCTGCCGGCATAAGACTTTCCACTGGTTTATTTTTAAGCAGTTGCAGCAGTTGCAGCAGTTCGTTGCAGTAGGTGCGGATGGTGCTGGGGCTGTAGGCTTTTAACTTTAATTGTGTGGTAAACTGTTGCAGTGCTGCTAAGTTGTCGCTGCATAATCTCCATGCCTTTGTAGCAGTGGGGTTGGTTATTTTTTTAGCCGCAGCATTGGGTTGCTGGTTTACATTTATGGTATGGCCTGCGGCTGCATTGCTGTTGCTAATGTCCGCAGCAGTTATTTTTTTTCTTTTTTGCAAATAGGGTTTTAATATGCTGTTGTCGATAGCAGCAGCTGTGCCAACGGCATGTACAATAGCGGTATAGCTTTCTTTGCTCAGCGGCAGGTACCAGCATTTATTGCTGTGGCTCCATTGTACAGTTTTTATCTTTTTTACAATGGTATTAAGGGAAGCATTACTGGCAAAGCAAAGGGCTATATTTTCTGCCCCCCGGTGCTTCAGTGGCTTAAGTGTAAGGGTAACCATGCTGTTGATTTTTTGTAAATAAAGTTATTATAAATTTTTATATTACAAAAGCAGTACTGGCTAAATTATTTTACTGGATACTACTTTTTTTTGGTTTGTTCAAAGCTATCTTTATTTTTAACCACATCATCTGCGTATGGCGTTGTATGATAGCAACGTTGCTGGCAATTAATTATTTAGTATCCATTCTGCCCCTTCTCCCCAACCCGTAATAACTCCACTTCATTTTATATCTATTGAGATTGTATTGCATAACAATGGATCGGCATTTTCACCAACCTCAAGTATTTTCCTTCTATTTTCCTGTTTGTAATTTTACTCTCAACCTCTTTTTACCGGGCCTTGTTTGACAAAAGGGTTACCGGTGAAAAAGGTAAGAAAAATACAACCTTTCAGTGTTGATGAATTATTGCTCCGTAGCAGCCATGTACTGGCTAAGGCAATGCGCCGCCAGAGAACCTTCAAAGAGGCCTGCACATAAAAGAGGGCAAAGCAGTTGAAAAAAATTGTTGCAACTATTTTTCTTTTTGAACATTGTACGACAGCAATCCCTTATTTGTTTCCCGTCAGCAAAAGCTGTACACCTGCCTTTACCAACACCGACACTCCCGCCGACGCTTTGATACTGCGGCAGGATACATTGCTGTTGACAACAGGAAAATTGGGAGTGATGGTGTTAATGAATACATCCGTGGCTGCATCGGGCAGTACGCCACAACTCCAGTTGGCAGCGGTTTGCCAGTCAGTACTGGCAGCCCCTATCCAGGTAACTGCAAATTTTAATGTGGCTGCTGAACTAAAATTTGTGCCATTTACAACACAGCGGTATTGATAGCCATACATAGATGTAGGCGGAGCAGTCAACTGCAGCGAAGCACTGCCGGCTCCTGTATAAACAGCACCGTTGCTTATATTCGTGTAACCACTACCGGTATTTACCTGCCATTGATAGCTGGCACCGGTGATGGAAGAAGTGAACTTGATATTTCCGCCGGGACAAATACTGTTGCCATCAGTGAGCATGGTCTTTTCGCTGTTGGTAATTACCGGCAGGTTGAAATCAAAATAAATAGCTGCTTTGTTGCTGAAAACATCTCCCAACACTAAACCGGCTTTTGGTTTTACCCGGAATAAAATATAGCCGTGGCTTGCAGGCTCATTTGTAACCGTGTCAGTAAGTTTGATGAACTGGAAATTCCAGGTGGCCACATTTTTTTCCAGCTTAAAATCGTAGTGGTGGCTTGCAGCCAATACTTCCACTGTTGACAAATTCAGCTTTGTATCGAGGGTGTCTTTTACGGTCACAAAGAAGGCAGTATCAGAACCCGTGTTTTGAAAACGTATGAGGTACTGCAGGTATTCATTGTTGCTGTAGGCCACCGGTGTTAGCTGCCCGCCATGCATTTCTGTTTTATCATTAGGGTCGTAAGAACCCGTCAGTATTTGTTTTACCGTCATGCTGTTGTTGGCAGCTGAGGAATCGCTGGCTACCGGGCTAGCAGTTGCTGTTAGTGTAAGTATATCGCCATTATTCAAAGTTGGCGGCGCTGCATTTTGCAATACCACATCTACGGTATCAATATCAAATGCATTGAGTGTAACAGGCCCCCACCAAATAGAATCTGCCAGGATACCGGAGAATGGTTTGCCGGAGGAAACAAATACCTGCCGGCTGTCTTTTTTTAAACTGGTAATGGTATTGCTGATGGTGGTGGTGCCTACATTTTTTGTAATGATGCGGTAATGATTTTCGAAGCCAGGCCTTGCTGCAGAAAGTGGCAGCAGCTGTACTTCCAAGTCATTTATATTTGGCTTTGGCTTCAGTGCAAAGTTTACAATATCAGTTTGGTCGAGTGTGGTAAAGGAGGTACTATGTGTTGCCGGCAGAACGGTGTAATAATTATTGACCGGCATATAGATGGTTACATAATTTCCCGTATCCACATTGTTGAGAAACTGTCCGTTAAAAATATAACCTGTAACAGTGTCTCTTATTTTGGCACTTTGCACTCTCCCATTGCTGTAAAATAATTCACCGGCATCCTGTATCCCATTGTTATTATTATCTACAAACACTTTGCCTTTAATGATATTGGTAATACCAATTTTTCCAATCATCATCACTTCATTACCGTTCACATCGCCATTCCGCCCATACAGGTCATCGTCTTTTGATTGCGAACTGCCAATGAAAACAATGTCATCATTTTTATCTGCCACACTGCTGGAAAAATATTCGTACCCGGTGCCGCCAACTGCTTTTTGCCAGAGGATATTTCCAGCCGGATTAATTTTCATAAAACTAAAATCAGCTTTGCCATGTTTTGCTTTTATGGTACCGTATCTATCTGCTATATTTCCGCCCAATACAAAGTTGCCATCTTTGGTTGGGCTGAGGTTGTAAAACCAGGGCCCGTCCTCATCTGACAGTGGCGAATAGACGTAATTGCTGTCTGTATAACCGGCATAAAATTTATAGAGTTTGCTCCAGTTAATTGTGCCGGTATTGCTGATCTGCAGCAACCAAAGCGGTACCGCAGATTCGGGATAATAAGGCAGGTCGCCATTTTTAGAATGGGTAAACCCAGACAACAAAATACCGCCTGCTGATTCCGCTGCATCTATAAAAAACCCATCGGCAGAGCCGCCATAACATTTGTTCCAAAGCATGTTTCCATTGGCATCTACGTTTAACACCCAGCCCTCAATATTGTAAACAGTATCCTTAAGGGATGAAGAGGTATTTATGTAATATCCGTGCTGGTGTGCACCCACCACATCACCATCAGTAGAACTGGTGGCTCCCAGTATAAGGTAAGTACCATTTTTGAGCGGCACCAGTTTAAAACCACCATCATCATTGGATCCTCCATATTCTTTTTTCCAAACCAGGTCTCCGGCAACAGAAAGTTTTGTAATGATGAGCTGTACACGTCCAATACTATCTCTTCCGCTGCCAGCCGGAGCTGCAATATTATGTTCTGAATATCCTGTAAACAGCACTCCATTGTCGGCAGTGTTTACCGCACTCATCACATATTCATTCAGGTAATTATTAAGGGCATGGTGCCATATAATATTGCCGGCACTGTCAAGTTTAAAGGCTCCAATTTTATCCGTATGCACCGCCCCTGAATCATAAATACTTCCAAACACTACACATCCCCCGTCTGGCAAAGATTTGATGGTGACCGCATTAAAACTACGCAAGCCCAACAGGTTGCCATCGATTTCTTTTTCCCACAACGGCAGTCCGTCAGCATTAATTTTTGATACAAACACATAATAATTATAATAGCCCACACTGTCATGCACCTGTTTATTGGCAGTAATAAAATAACCATTGCCTGTGTAAGCTGTATCAATGCTGTTACCTAAATCTGTTGGATAATACTGTGTGGATTGCCTGCCAAAGGAATGCATCCATTTTATACCGCTGGTACTTCCAGAGCCAACCTGGGGCAAATGTTCAATACTGTTTCGCACCGACTGAACATAAGAAATTTTATCAATCGAATCCAGTGGCATGCCGGGAATAAAACTGGGCTTAATTTCAAAGCCGGATATGGTATCGCCTACCGCAGGAAAAATAAAACTGCAGTTGATAGTATCGCCTGGGTTATTAAAAGGATTATCAGGCGACTGCTGCAAATTATTAAAGTTCCATTCCAGGTGGCCAGGCAATGAAACCGTTGGCGGTAAGGATGCGGCTGCAAGAGAAAGTTTTGGATTAAAGTCTACTATTACTTTAGCCTGCATGGAAGCAATCAGTGGATTGGTAAATCCATAATGCAGGGTAAAATATTGTGTGCTGCCACCCTCGGGCAAATTATCCGGGGTGTTGTTATTATATATCTGTGCACCAACATAAGTTGGTGGCGGTGCTTTTGGTTGAAATGCAAAGTCAGCAGTTTCATAAGCACTGCCCACAAAATTAACCGTTACTGTATCTGTCGGTTTATAATTGGCGGTATCATAACTATCATTAAAATAAACCTGGTAATCTGCCTCTGCTACCTGCATATCATAAAATCCAAAATTATCTGTTTGCACATTGTAGATTACCGAAGACCCAATCTGTTTGATTTGTATATATTTATTTAAAATCGGCACATCCTGATTATCCAGCATGTGGGTATAATTATTATCGTAGTAAACAGTGCCGCTGATATGAAACTGTGCAAAACTGTGGACTGATGTAAATAAGAACAGGGCAAGGAAAAATTGTTTCATAAATGGAGGAATGTTGATTGGCAATTACTGCATATTTCGTTTCGTAACAAAAATAGGTATAAAAGATAAAAAAATCCCTCCTGAAAATTTTCAGGAGGGAGCATTTAAAAGAAGTTGCTTATTGTTTTACAACTTTATATACTCTTCTTTGATCACCCTGTATTACTTCTACCATATAAAGGCCTGGCCTGAGGTTATCACCAAAACGAATGACCTGATTTTTTTCTCCGGTCATTGTTGAAATTAACCTGCCGCTTATATCAAGCAGTTTCACTGCAATCTTTTCCTTGGAGCCGGAGTTTATTTGCAGGTTAAAATATTGAGTGGATGGATTGGGTATTATTTTACAAACTAATAAATCACTGTCGAATGCTTCAGTGTACACCTCTCTGTTACTGGGTCCCGGAGCATTACGGGGCACCACTACTTTTGTTTTTTTTGTGGAAGTATTACCGGCAGCATCTTTACTGGTAATAGTGATTGTGTATACTCTTCCAATACCTAAACCAGATCTTTCAGCACGCAGTTGCAGGTGATGATTATCAACTATCACCCAATCAGGTGCGGTGTCGCCATCTCCTGTTCCGTTCACCGGCTCATTGCTGCTAACGGCAAGAGAACTGGTAACAGACCCACAAATATCAGAAGTGTTGTAATTCACTATTACATCTTTCATTTTATGGTTGGGTGGCCATAAAGATGCAGGGCTGGCACTTACATCGGTAATTACGGGTGGAGTTACATCATTAACAGTAATATTAAAACTGCAGTAAGCTGTATGAAATGCAGCATTAAAGAGAATAAATGCGTTGGTAGTGGTTCCTACAGGAAAGATACTGCCACTTGGTAAACCTGCATATTGATATACATATGGATTACCACAATTATCTGCAGGTGAAGGCATATTGAATACCACCGACGCACCACAAGTATCCCGATAAGCATTCAATACAATATCAGCAGGACATTGTAATACCGGATCAGGGCAGATGACTTCAAAATAATAATACCCTGTCAGCCTGTTGAAAGTAACATTATAATTACCAGCAGGAACCGGTATGTTGGGGCCATCCTGAAATCCATACCCATTTGGAAAATAAAAATTACCCCAGTTAATTGCCCAATCATCGTTCAGCCTGAATTTAGCCTCTCCTTCCGATAATTGATAATTTGACAAGGTATAAATGACTCCATCATTTGTATGCATATCTACATCAACAAGCCATCCGTTAAGAGCAGTGCCCAAAATACCAACACTATAGGAACAGGATAAGCATTGAAAATTATACTCTCCGGTATTGATGTTAAAGCTGATATTGTATGTACCGCTTAATACAGGTATATTAGGCCCATCCTGGTATCCCGTTCCGGTGGGAAAATAAAAATTGCCCCAGTTTATTGTCCAGCTGTGGTCTTGCCGGAACTTTACTTCCCCTGAAGGTAAAACATAGTTGCTTAATGTATATAAAATACCATCACTGGTTTGCATATCCACACCAGAAGACCAGTCAAACGGTGCTACAGAAGAGCCAATCATTTCTATTGATGAAAAGTCTGTGGTTGTTTTAATGTTGCCATTGCCGGCAATTGATTGATTTGTTGAAAAAATAAGTCCAAACAAAATCAACACATTTAATGTAACTGATTTCATATCGCATATTTTTTATTGTTAAAAAATTATTGAATAAGGCAGGATGATTAAGAATTATTGAGTACCCTGTTTTGCAGGGATACTCAATAATAAATTTTATACTTACTAATTTTTAGAAACCACTTTTACAATACGATAAACCACCTGGCCTGGTCTGTTGATCCGTATACTATTCAGCAGCGAAAGCCCTGTTTCTGGGATTTCAATTTTTGGATCCCAGGAAGGCATTAAGGCATCTCCCAATTTTGAATACAGGTCATACGAAACTGTATTGAATTTTATATTTTCTCCCGACGGTGATAATACAATGGCATTGCCCCATGCTAATTGAGGTGTTTGTTTAGCATTCATTGCTGCCAATATAAATGGCTGCCAGTGTTTATTTTCTGTAGCAATAAAATTGCCGGGGTTCGATGAATTGTGATAATTCATTACCACATAATTAAAATCTTTATCCGGTTTTGCAAAGGAAGCCTGTGCCCATCCTTCATCATGCAAAAAAAACTGGCTGGTGGTAGTGCTCATCGAATTGGTTTCCATTTTATCCATGGTTACCCCGGCAACTTTTTCTGCGGTGCTCCACATATCCCCTGAAGAATCAATATTGGGGAAGGTATTTATAAATAAAAAATTAGAGGAGTTGGGCAAATCGAATCCGCCTACCTTTTCGAGCAATGCCCAAAAACTCATTTGATTTTTATCGGCCGCATTTTGCGCCACTTTGCTCCAGTAGGTGGTTTCCCTTTTTAAAAACTCTTCTATCTTATCATCCGGAACATGCCGGTATTGATACACTGTTATTGCTCTTGCCGGAGCCTGGGCTGTAAGGTTTACCTGCAGGCCAAGCAGAAATACCAACAGCAAAGAGGCATATAAAATTTTGGTGATTGTTTCTTGTTTCGTATTCATTGTAGTAATTTTTAAATGATCAAATTAATTATTGAACAAAAAGAGGAAGTAATATTCAGTATCCGTTTCATAAAAAATGAAATTGCTTTTACTGATCGTTTATCCTGTGGATAGAAAAAATTATTTGGAACTTAAGCCAGGTTTATACACTAATAATTCAGACCATCGTCTTTCCACCGACTCAGCATAATCTTTTAAATATGCATCC
>JANMJU010000016.1:0-10509 GCA_031371545.1 Chitinophagaceae bacterium | reverse complement strand
CAGGAAGAAGCAGTGTTCCAGTTACCTGTTGCAGCGGATGTAAAAACAGCCTGGCTTTTTACAACACTTCCAACTAAAAGAAAAGCTGCTACCTGGAGGCTAATAAACAATCTCTGCCTTGTGTTGCAATTAAATAAATATGCAATATTCTTTTTCATGAGAATTAGTTTTAGAATGACAAAAATTTGCCATCACACTTTTTAATAAATGATTTAGAATAACACGGGGCAGGAGATTACAGCCCTTGAAGGGCAGGATATAGATATATTAACGCCCGTTTATAGAATTTATTTTAAGACTCGTGAATAAAGTAATATCTAAGGGAAGAGAAATAGAATATATACAGATCAAAACAGGATATTTGAAATAAAAAACCCGGCCACTAAGTGAACCGGGTCATTTACGATTGCTTGCCAGCTATTTAAAACCCCTGAAATTTCAGGAGAAAAATTATCTTAAGAACAGCATCTCTCTGTACTTAGGCAGCATCCAGTGAGCATCATCTACCACCAACTCCAGCTTATCTACATGGTAACGGATATCATCAAAGTATTTTCCTTTAATGTTATCACAGTAAGCAATTGCTTTCTCCCTTGTATCTGCAATGGTGTTTGCTTTTTTTCTTTCCTCAATCATATTCTTAACACCAATACTCATAGCACTAATATGGGTACTGATATCTTTGAGGATACTCAATTGGTTTGCATACGCATCTTCAGCAAGACCTGCTTCCTTTAAACCTTTGATATTGTTGATCAGGATGTTTTGGTATTTTACTGCAGATGGCAAAATAATAGACGTAGCCAGTTCGCCAATTACTCTTGCTTCTATCTGTACTTTTTTGATGTAAGCTTCCAGCATTATTTCGTGCCTTGCTTCCAGCTCTGAATGAGAATAAATATCATTGATTTCAAACAAATGTTTCACTTCATCAGTTACATAAGCATCTAACGCCAAGGGAGTAGTCTTTACATTTGGCAATCCTCTTTTGGCAGCTTCAGTGGCCCATTCCTCACTGTATCCATCCCCTTCAAATAATACAGACTTACTCTCAATAATATATTTCTGAATTACCTGCATGATGGCAATTTCTTTCTTATCGCCTTTTTCAATCAGGGCATCCACATCCAGTTTAAATTGCTTTAAAGTTTGCGCCACAATAGAGTTTACAACAGTCATTGCATTGGCACAATTAGCAGCAGAACCTACAGCACGGAACTCAAATTTATTTCCTGTAAAAGCAAATGGTGAGGTACGGTTCCTGTCTGTATTATCCAGCATCAGTTCCGGAATTGTTTTATGAATATCCAGTTTCAGCATTGCTTCATCCTGTTCGTCAAACTTACCTCCCACACGGGTTTCCACCTGGTTTAATACTTCTGTCAAATATTTACCAATGAAAATAGAAATGATGGCAGGAGGTGCTTCATTAGCACCCAAACGGTGATCATTACCTGCACTGGCAATAGAAGCTCTTAATAAAGGAGCATAGTCATGAACCGCTTTGATGGCGTTAACGAAGAAAGTTAAAAACATCAAGTTAGTCTTTGGTGTTTTACCAGGAGCCAGAAGATTAACTCCTGTATCAGTGGCAATACTCCAGTTGTTGTGCTTACCACTACCATTAATTCCGGCAAATGGTTTTTCGTGCAGTAACACTACCAATCCGTGGCGCTTTGCAACTCTTGCCATAATATCCATCAACAAAGTATTGTGGTCAACAGCCAGGTTAGCTTCTTCAAAAATCGGTGCACATTCAAATTGTGAGGGTGCTACCTCATTGTGCCTTGTACGCAACGGAATACCCAGCTTGTAAGATTCAGCTTCGAAATCTCTCATGTAAGCGTATATCCTTTCCGGGATAGCGCCAAAATAATGATCTTCCAGTTGCTGTCCTTTTGCAGGGGCATGGCCAAAAACGGTGCGTCCTGTCATTACAATATCCGGACGTGCATTTGCCAAACCTGCATCAATTACAAAATATTCCTGCTCCCAACCCAGGGTGGCAGTTACTTTGGTTACATTTTTATCAAAGTATTGTGCCACATCTACTGCAGCTTTATCCAAAGCAACAAGTGCTTTTATCAATGGTGTTTTTGCATCTAACGATTCACCAGTATAAGAAACGAAAATGGTAGGGATACACAATGTTTTTCCTTGCCCAATTTCCATAATGAATGGTGGAGAAGAAGGATCCCAGGCGGTATAACCACGGGCTTCAAAAGTTGCCCTTAAACCACCTGAAGGAAAGGAAGATGCATCAGGTTCCTGCTGTATCAATGCAGCTCCTTCAAATTCTTCTATTGGTGTACCGTCTCCTTTTAAAGTAAAAAATGAATCATGCTTTTCAGCAGACAGGTCTGTTAATGGTTGAAACCAGTGGGTGTAATGTGTAACACCTTTGCTTTCTGCCCAAGCCCTTAAGCCATTTGCAATTTGGCCACCCATCAGGCGGTCAATTTTTTTCCCGCTTTTGATAGAGCCTGTTAAACTTTTGTAGGCTTCGTCACTTAAAAACTGGCGGGCAGTTTTTAAAGTAAATACACTTTCCCCAAAAATAGCGGTAATTTTTGTGGACGCTTTTACATTGATTTCTTTGTCTAAGCCTAAATTGTCAATTGCCTTAAAACGTAAAGATTGCATAGTTTTTTTGTTTTATAAGGCACAAAATAAGCAATTTATTTCAAATAATTCAATAAAAAGTATAAAAATTCATTTTTTAAATAGAAAATCATCTAAAATTATAATATTATTTTATTTTTTAACTCGTATAAGATGAAACAGGTTTTCCCAATTAATATTGAAGATTACAGGTGTTAGAAGAAAGGGGAGATAAATAGAACGGTAACGGACAATAGCACCAATAACCGGAACGGTATAACCAATCATCAGGCATTGTGATAAGCCAAAAAAGACGCCAAAAAGAATAACAGGATGATTGAATATCATCTTTTTGTTTCGGAAAAAAATAAATGATAATAGCAGCAATTGATAACAGAATAACTCGATACTAAGCGGAAGTAAAAGAGTAGAAAATGATACATCGGTAATATAAGGCCTGAATAAACTGTGCAGCAAAGCCTGAGGTGCATTGGCCACAAAACTGGTGAAGCCGGGATGAAGGGTATTGATATTAATAGTTGTATTGGCTTTATCAAGAGCTAAAAAATCAGCCTGCTTTTGTACAATATATTGGGGCAGGTTTATGGCTGGCACCAAATGATGAACATTAAAAAAAAGTATTGCGGCTATTAAATATATAATACCAAAGGTTAGGATTGAATTGTATTTTTTTTTGCTTGCAATAATCATAGCAGTTAAAGCTGGCAGTAAAGCAATACAAACAAAATTGCGGATAATAAAAATCAGCAGCAGGCTACATAAAATAAAAAATATCTTTTTGAATGTGAAACCTGTAGAATGCAAAGCGTAATAAATATTAAAAAGAACCGCTCCTATTGCAGCAAAAATAATCCCGTCTTTGTGGATGGTGCTGCCAAAATACAAAAGTGAAGGAAGCAAAAAAGTACAGCACACAAGTAAGTTAGATTTGGAATTGTACACATGACTAAAGACCCGGAACAAACCAATACTTCCAAAAAAAAGCAGAAAATTATAAAGCACTACATTAATATAATAATTACCTCCACTAAAAAGATCGAAGACAGATACTAATTTTATTATAAGATTGGTCTTTAAATCATTCCAATAAGAATGATAGGTTACCAGCACACCGTTATATCCATAATCATAACCCGATTGAAAAAGGTTGGTAAAATATTCCCTGGGATTACTAAAGAGTAAATGGTATTCTTTTAAAGCTTCAATGTGATAACCCCAGGTATCAACACTTGGTAGATTTTGTGTTATCCTGCCACTTATCAGGCCTGCAATAACCTTACAAAGAAAAAGCCCGATGATAATTTTACCGCTTAACCCCGCATTTTTTACAAACCTTATTTTAGTAAGGGCCCAGCTTAAAAAAATTAACCAGAAAAAAAATAATAAGTAGCTCAATCAGAAAAATTTATTGAGGGAAGTTAATTAATTAACAGGATTAAAATTACTATCTCCAGCGAATAAAATTTCAAAAAATAAGTTTGCATAATTGCAGAAAAGAAAGATGCTGCAGAATTGGATTTTAAAATTTTCCTCGTCGTCATTTTCAAAATGATCGATGGAGGCATAAAAAAAGGCTGCCCTTAAACACAGGACAGCCCTTTTCAATTCAGAATTTATTATTAATGTGTTACCTGCACTTTAAATACCTGGCGGGTATTTCCCTGCTCAGAAATAATCAGTGCATACACACCTACTGGCAATTGATTTACATTGATCGTATTGGTACCATTTAATAATTGCTTAGTCTGTACCAACTGACCTGTACTATTATACAAGCACCCTGTAACAGTAGCCGGATAACCAGACAGGTTCACATTCAAAATACTATTAGCCGGATTTGGATATACCAGTATATTTTTTCCGGTGCAGGTTGCATTCAGCGCAATGATAGCACTATATTTGCTTTCACCTGAATTGTCAACTATTTTTAAGCGGTAATATGCCCGGCCAGCAGCTGGCTGATGGCTGAAAGTATAGTTGCTGTTATCACCTCTCCCCGTAATATTACCGATGCTTGTAAATGATCTGCCATTGGTGCTGTATTGTACCTCAAAACGCTTCAGATTAATTTCAACCAGGCTAAGCCAGTTAAGAGATATAGTACAATTTTGCTGTCTTGCGGTAAAGCTTCCAAGCGATACTGGTAATGTTTTAAGTATTGTTCTGCTAGTTTCCTGACAAACACATTGTTCCTGGTTCAATGCGGTAAGTGGCCTAACAACTGCGGTTACCTGCTGACCGTTTTCACAGGCTGGAGATGCAGGAATATTAATACTTAAGTTTGTTGTTGCACTGCTAAAGGCATTAATTGCTAGAGGGAAAACAGAACTGGTAAACGGAACGGTGCTGGTACCACAGAAAAACTCAACATTGAAGCTGGATGCAGGTGCATCTACTTCGCCGTTATTGTCAATCGTGATAGTAACAGTGGCACTGCCACCAGCAGAAAAATCTCCTGTAACATAATCAAGGTCTACAATACTTAAGTCAGGTTTTAAAACCGTAATAATATTCTCTGTACTGCCAACAATTGATTTTGATGAATTAGGACAAGTAATTGCTCCGCATGATAATGCAGCAAAAGTCCTTTCCATTTCACTTAATATGTTAAGCTTACCACAACCGAAATTAACAGCAGAAGCTTTTATATCAAAACTATAAGCAATCTGGTTGCCCGAGGTTATACCGTCTGGTACTTTTAGTTTTAATATTTGAGTACCACCAGTTCCAGGTACAGGATAACCGGCTGCAGCAGTTATTCCATCGGCACTTACTAAATTACCTGCATAAACAATACCATTCGGCAATGTTACTATAATTGTATCTGAGGTAGAAGTAGAAGCACCAGAAGGGGTAACCGTTCCACTAATACTGGATGCACCACAAGTATTAATAGTTGCTGGAGATAAGGTGAGATCAAATCCAACATTGCCAGGCCCGCCTGCACCAGTTATATTAATTGGGTTAGCTCTAACAATACTATTAAATCCCAGGCTGGTTGGAATTGGTGATCCGCAGGGCCTGTCGGCTCTTTGCTGAACTGATACTTTACTGCCACTGATGAAGTCGCAATTGGTTGTGTAATTAAGTCTTAACCTGGCGGCACGATTGTCAGTACCAGGATTACTGATAGTACCTGGAAGCCCTCCGGCATTTACACCTGTATGGGCTTCTATACGATATACCAATACGCCAGCAGAAGTATCAGGTACAACAGTTTGCCAGTTACCACTTCCATCAGGATATTCTATTTCACCGCTGCTGATATCCATTCCTACTGGAACGGTTACCCTAAATTCGGGATTGTCAGAATAGTTAGCAAGGGCACTGTTCATTTTAAAGATCATGTTATCTGCAGTACACAGCGTGATGTCTGGTGAAGCTGGTTGCTTATCAACAGATAACTGTATCTGGCTTTGTAAAGGATCTGCTTTTAACCATAATGTTTTCCAGCAACCATAGTTGGTAAGGTCAAAGCCGGAAGGATAGGCTGCACAATCCCAGCCACTTTCAATTTTAATACTGTCTAATGCACAACTGTTAGTATTGGCACAGAAACTTAAAGTTGCAGTGGTTCCTGCGGTAATACTGCTTAATTCAATTAATCCATCTGCATTGGGTGTTAAGATAGTGCTGCCATTTTTTACCACATAATTAGTAAAAGAAGCATTTCCGGTTATCCTGATAAAATTAAATGGAGCCAATTGGGCACTGCTGTTTTGCAGGTAAAGGGTCCAGCAGGCAGTATCACTGCCAGGTGTACTGGTAGCATCTGGTGAACTAATGTTTACATTTGGTTTGTTAGCGTTGCTGAAAGTAGAAGTGCTCTGTATTTTTCCAGGATCATTAAATTGAGCCTCACTGGAGGGTGATGGCCACTGAAACACATGTGCTGTTTGGCTTCCGCCAATACTGAATGAATTTGGTGTGGCACAACTTCCCCTTGCATCTATTGCAAAAGAATAATTAGTTCCCTCACTTTGTATTTTCCAAGATGGGTTGTTTGCCAATGCTGTCTGTACATCAAATACAACTGTGGTAGCTGTAGTGGAAGAACCTGTGATAGATACATACGGCAAAATATTTGCATTGGTTACAGCAGTAAAAGTGGGTGGCGTATTATTATAAATACCAGACACGCTCTGCGTTCCGGCCACTACCGTCATTCCTTGCGGAAAAATCAGCACAAGACTATCGGGTATAAATTCCTGGCGGTATTCACCGGGGAAATAATTACTTGTGTACCCTCCAAGTTTTCTTGTATAACACCTGATTTCATGTCTTGCCGGAGTACAGCCAGATAGAACGTTTCCATTTAATAATGAAAAATTATACAAATGCAGTGTGTTGGCATTATAAAGTGGAGTAAAGCAACTGGCTTGATCTGCTGTCGCAGGATTTGCCATTGTACTGGCATAAACACTATTTGTGAGTAAAGCAATATCTGGCGCATCAGCAAATGTTTTACCTCTTGTACCATCATCTACCACCGTTACATTAGCACTAACAGCGTTTGTTGAAATCAAACTATCCCTCAACACAAAATCAGCTTCAATTATAACACTGTCATTGGGCTGGTAAGGAGCCAGCGCTGTTAATGCAACCGGAGCCTGGCTGAAATCTACGTTAAATGTTTTGCCGTAAGTGGTAGTGGCAATCGCAACATCTGGAACTATAGTAGATATTCCTCCTCTTATGACAGTAACGGTAGCAGTACCTGCCGGAGCCCAAATATGTTTTGAAAAATTCCAGTTGGCATTAATATGGTTCCAGTTTGGAATACTTAACGGAGCTGTTTGTGCAATTACATAACTTCTATATTCGCTGTGCAAAGTATCTACAGGACGGTACCTGTCTTTGTAAACAATATTTGGATCCACAGTTCCTGAAGCATCCGGTAATTTATTATAATTGTTATCAGTCGAACCGTAGTTTTTCCTGCTGTATTTCCAATAAACCGGCACAATACCGCCTGTAGAACAAGGCGAAGTGCAAACAAAACTGATTGGGGAAGAAGTACAGCGTTTTACACTATTGATATTTGCAGGGTTAGCTATTTCACAGGCACTATCCGGGCTTGAAGTAACCGTGGCATTTAAAATATCATTTGTACATAAAGTATTGGGAGTACAAAAAACAAATTTCACGGGGTTGCCACCGGTGTTAATATTGTACCTGGTAATAACTTTATTACCAACAATCCGTGGATACCCGGCATGAGGTGCAGCCACTACGCCAATTAAATTTACCGCACTAAAAGTAACTCCTGCCGGCATGATTAATTCATATTGTGTATACCCTCTTGTAGAAATAATATTAGCAGGAGTAGTATTGGAAGACAGGGTCACATCAAAACAATCGCCTCCACGAATCTGTGCAGGAAATTCAAAAGAAGTGATGGAAAGATTATTGAAAGGGCTAGAGTTAGTGCCTACATAATTACCTGTTGAATAGCTGGTATTGCCACAGGCATTTTTATATAATACCTGGGTGCCTTGCGGAGTACCAATAAATACTTCACCACAGCTATTGGTGGTTGGACAATAAATCATGTTGTATTGAATAATTACCGAATCGCCGGTACTTAAAACAATTGAAGAAGGCAATGCTAATTTAATATCCGAAATCTTACCTTGGTTGCAGGCTATATTATTTTCACCAGCAGTACCATTGATCAGCGTAAATCCTGTATAATACGAAGCGTCAGGATGAAAAGCTGCTCCTCCCGGAACTGTAATTAATAAACTGGCAGTGTCGATATAACCATAAGAATTAGCCGTGGGTAAATTATTAAGCTGGTTACCGGTATAAATGCTGATACTTGTTGCCGGGCCTGCTCCATTATTTTTAATGGTATAAGTCATTACCCTTGGGGCAGATACATAACAACTGGCTATTGTTACGCTTGATGGAGCAAGCGTAACTCCCAAAGAAGGCAATGCATTACTCATACTCATACCACTAACAACGGCGGTAACCTGGCAACGGCTGTTTGAAAAATCAAAACCTGCAGCTCCGTAAGTTGTTACTACATTACATTGTAACACTTTTACATTTTCAACTAAAGCAACCGTTTCGCCATTGCATAATTTATTATCTGCTCCAAGCACTGAGCCTGTTAATTCATAATAGCTGCTGTCTCCATTTGTAAACTTTGGTGTTAGTACTGTTGCTCCAAAACTGAGGCTGTTCAATTGCATACTGCCTGCAGGATATTTAATCCAAAATCCAACTGTATCTGCACAACCATTTCCTCCATTAACTATACCGATAGACCGGTCGTAAGAACTGCCTACCTGAACATTTAGTAATGCCGCTGGTGGGTTAATTGTAAAAGCTGGGGCCAGTAAAGTATAGGTATTTATATTAGCGTTGGTTTCAATGAAATTACAGCCTGCACCGTTACCAGTTACTACGATATTATCTTTAGAAGCTGCAGCAGCACCACAAAATGCACGGCGCTTTATAGAAAACCGTAGCGTTTGCCCAAACGTAGTATTACCAACACTAAATACCGGACTGCCCAAATTAGAAATATTGCTTTCGGTGATGGTACCTGTACCACTGATAACTGTTATAGATCCGGGTATATATTCAATTAAACCCGGAGAATTGGTAGCTCCTAAATTAATAGTAACGGCTACACCGGTACAAACTGGAAAAGAAATCTGCACAGTAAGTAAAGTACTGTCAAGCCCTCTTGTGATGGGCTGTGCCGGTACGGGGTAGGTAATAAACTGGGCGGTGCTAAACTGATAAGTAAGCAACAGCATTACTGTAAAGAAAAAGGATTTGGCTTTTTTAAACTGATAAATAAAATTTCTCATTGAAGTGATAATTAGTTTTTTAACGATAAAATATTTCAGTAAGGGCGGAAGTAATAATAAATACAGATAAGTGCTAAAGATACGTTTAAAAGACACCCGATACTTCGATAAGGTTGCTTTTTAAAAAAGCTTCAAAAAAACAATCTTTTTTGTTGGTTCAATTAAGGTCGTAAGCAATAATTGAGGGGCAAATTAAAATAAAGTTTTACAGATTATTAAAAATAAAAACTGGCAACGATGCCGGGATGTCATTTAACTAAACTACTTCTGGTCAAATCAAAATATATATTCCCATTACCAAACAGATCTGGGCAAAAAGTATATTGATAAATTTTTACCTCATGCCCTCTTTTAAAATAAATACTTGTGCCAATAACCTGTAAAAAGATATATGGTTGTACTTTCGCAGCAGCTAAAAAAAATTATGGAAATCACCGCTACCACCGCCGCCGAACTTCGCCTTACCGAAGATGAATTTGAATTAATAAAAGTAAAACTTGGACGAACCCCCAACTTTACTGAGCTCTGCTGCTTCAGCGCTATGTGGAGTGAGCATTGCAGTTATAAGAACTCTATCAAATGGCTGAAGACATTGCCCAGGGATGGAAAGAAAATGTTGGTGAAAGCCGGTGAAGAAAATGCCGGGCTGATGGATATTGGCGATGGTTATGGTGTAGTTTTTAAAATTGAAAGTCACAATCACCCAAGTGCCTTAGAGCCTTTCCAGGGAGCTGCAACCGGTGTTGGAGGAATTCACCGGGATATTTTTACAATGGGTGCAAGACCAATTGCCTCACTCAATTCTTTACGCTTTGGAAAATTAGAAGAACCAAAAACACAACACTTACTGGCTGGTGTAGTTCATGGCATCGGGCATTACGGCAATTGCTTTGGCGTACCAACTGTGGGTGGAGAAATTTATTTTGAAGAATGTTATCATACCAACCCACTCATAAATGCAATGAGTGTGGGCATTTTAAAAAATGGCACCAGCTTATCTGCAACGTCAGGAAATGCAAAAGGCAATCCTGTTTTTTTTGTAGGTAGTGCAACCGGTAAG
>JANMJU010000013.1:0-6154 GCA_031371545.1 Chitinophagaceae bacterium | reverse complement strand
ACCAGGCGGAACAACAATTATTAACCACCAATGGTTTGCCTCGCAGAGGATGGTACAGGCACACCTTATATGCGCCGGGATTTTATACAGGCTATGGTGTAAAAACATTGCCCGGCATAAGAGAAGCCATTGAGCAACGCAACTGGAAAGAAGCACAGGAACAAATTGAAATTGCAGCAGGAGCAATTAATAATTTAGCTGCTTTTTTAACTGATGCTGCAAAAGGTTTGTAAAGAGGGCAGTTGTTTTTACCATGTTAAATAATTACCGTTCGCTGCTAAATAATTCAGGCAGCATCCATATTTTCATCAACAGTTTTTTTATCCCGGTAAGATACCAACAGCATAACTGCTCCTGCAGTTACAAACACATCGGCAAAATTAAAAATGCCCGTATGTAAATTTTTGAAACTGATAATCATAAAATCTGTCACATGCCGGTCAAATATTATGCGGTCAAAAATATTACCCAGCCCGCCTGCAATGACCAGTGAAAAAGAAAACAGTTTCATCCAGCTCATTTCATTTGAATTTCGGATAACATACACAGATGCTGCTGCAAGCAATGCCAGCGGTATCATACTCAGCAACCAGAAGCTAGCGGCTTTTGATAAGTCATCGCCAATACTAAGAGCAGCACCGGTATTTTCCACATATTCTAAGCGGAAGCCGTCATTAAAATAAGAGATGGCAGCTTTGTCTTTTAAATGTTCTTTGGCCATTTCTTTGGTAGCCCTGTCCCAGCTGATCAGTGTAAGGGAACTGCAGCAGAACAATATTATTTTCATCCATCTTTTCATTTGCCAATGATTTAAAATTACAATTCATGCAATTGCCTTTTGTACAACTGCACCACATTTTCCAATCCTAAATATATTGCATCACATATCAACGCATGGCCGATAGATACTTCTAATAATCCCGGAATCTGTTCAGCAAAATATTTCAAATTGTGCAGATCCAGGTCATGCCCGGCATTAATACCCAACCCCAATTCATTTGCTTTTATTGATGCAGTTACATAAGGAGCAATCGCCGCTTTTTTATCAGCAGCATATTCTTTTGCATAAGCTTCTGTGTACAATTCAATCCTGTCTGTTCCAGCAGCAGCAGCGCCTTCCACCATTTCCACTACCGGGTCAACAAAGATGGAAGTTCGGATGCCGGCATTTTTAAACAGTGCAATCATTTTTATTAAATAGTCTTTATGTTCAATCGTATTCCATCCATGATTGGAAGTAATTTGCCCCAACGCATCCGGCACCAATGTTACCTGTGCCGGTTTATTTGCCAGCACCAGTTGTACAAATTTATCTTCTGTACAATTGCCCTCAATGTTCAATTCTGTTGCAATCACTTTTTTTAAATCAAATACATCCTGGTAGCGGATATGCCGTTCATCCGGCCTGGGATGTACGGTGATGCCATCAGCACCAAAGCCCTCAATATCCAGTGCAGATTTTATTAAGTCGGGATTGTTGCCGCCACGGCTGTTGCGGAGGGTGGCCAGTTTATTTATGTTTACCGAAAGTTTTGTCATTGATAAAAGATAAGAGTACAAAGTTAATTGTCTGATTGGGGATTTTAAAGGATTGATTGGATTAGAAAGATTGCAGCGTATTTAAAAAAAAATGGATCAGGCAACGCAGCCCAATCCATTCAATATTTTTTAATTTCGCCAATCCTCTTAATCTTTTCAATCCACCCAAATCCCCGTTCAGACAATCCTAATAGCCGCTTCCAGCGCCAACTCCATCATTGGCAGT
This sequence comes from Chitinophagaceae bacterium, assembly GCA_031371545.1. Lineage (GTDB taxonomy): Bacteria > Bacteroidota > Bacteroidia > Chitinophagales > Chitinophagaceae > Ferruginibacter. The sequence continues at coordinate 4,389 of JANMJU010000013.1, read as the reverse complement.
AAAGCCTTCTCCCTTTGGTCTGCAGAAATAAATTCATGCGTAGGAATAATATCAGAAACAGTCAACAGTGTGCCGGCATTCTTGCCCAAATGTTTTGCATTGGCAAACAATGAAAAAGCTTCCATCTCCACTGCATGGCAGTTGTGTTCTATCGCCACTGCAGGTGTACCCGGTTCCTTGCGGTAAAAAATATCACTCGAATGAATATTCTCATTCTTCAGTGCCAGGCCTTTATCAATGGCTGTTTGCTTTATCATTTCAAAAGCATTTCCCTGGTGAGCAATGGCACTGCCTTCAATACCCCAGGCATATTTGGCAAAGGTTGACTCACTGGCCGCATTATCTACATTTATTAAATCAAATAATTTTAAATCGGTGGTATATGCACCGCAGGTACCAATGCGGATAATGCAGTCCACATTGTATTCAGTGTACAGTTCGTAAGAATAAATACCAATGGAAGGGCAGCCCATACCGCTGGCGCCAATGGTTACTTCTTTTCCTTTGTAGGTGCCCGTATAATAATAAACATTCCTGGTGCTGCTTACCAGTTTGTGATCGGGTAAAAATTTATCGGCAATATATTTTGCCCTCAATGGATCGCCGGGCATCAAAACAATTTTTGCAATCTCCCCGGGTTTAGCGCTGATGTGTACACTCATGTTATATTTTTTATTTGCGGTGAAGATATTTATTTTTGAATAACAACGATTATTGCTGTCCGGCTGCAAAGCCGCCCAGCTTTTTCACTTAGCGCCTTTGCAGTAAAAAAAATCTAACAAATGACCACTACCAAAACAAACTACGACCCAATAAAATACAAAACCCCCACCGGCAACAAACTAAGTTGCAAAGGCTGGATACAGGAAGCAGCATTAAGAATGCTCCTCAATAACCTGGACCCTGAAGTTGCCGAACGCCCCGATGATTTAATTGTGTACGGCGGCAGAGGAAAAGCGGCAAGAAACTTTGAAGCATTAGACAACATTATTGCTGCATTAAAAATATTAGAGAACGACGAAACGCTGCTCATACAAAGCGGTAAGCCCGTAGGCATTCTCAAAACACACAAGGATGCACCAAGGGTTTTAATAAGTAATTCACAACTCGTTCCTAATTGGGCCAACTGGAAACATTTTGAAGAGCTGGAAAAAAAAGGCCTGATGATGTACGGCCAAATGACTGCCGGCAGCTGGATCTACATCGGCTCACAGGGAATTGTACAAGGCACTTATGAAACGTATGCTGCTATTGCAGATAAACACTTTCCGGAAGTTAAGAGTGAAGAGTTGAGAGTTAAGAGTGAAAGCCAGCAATCGCAGTCTCCCAACGAGAAACGAGAAACAACAAACGAGAAACGAGAAACAACAAACGAGAAACGAGAAACAACAAACGAGAAACGAGAAACGGCAGGAGGCTCTTTAAAAGGAACATTGAATGTAACAGCAGGGCTCGGCGGAATGGGAGGTGCACAACCGTTAGCCATCACCATGAACGAAGGTGTTGCTTTAATTGCAGAAGTAGAAGAATGGAGAATTGATAAAAGAATTGAAACAAAATACCTCGATGAAAAATATACGGACATTGATGAAGCGATCAATGCAGCTATAAAATATAAAGCAGCAGGTGCAGCAAAAAGCATTGGAGTATTGTGTAATGCAATCAATCTTTTACAAAAATTAATTGAAAGAAATATTATCCCTGATACACTCACCGACCAAACCAGTGCCCACGACCCACTCATTGGCTACATACCACACGGCCTTACCAACGAACAGGCCAATGTATTAAGAGAACAAAACAAAGAACAATACCTGCACCTCAGTTACGAAAGTATGTACCTGCATGTACAGCTCATGCTGCAGCTGATGGATAAAGGAGCCATCACTTTTGATTATGGAAACAACATCCGGGCAAGAGCGAAAGAATACGAGGACAGAATTAAGAATGAAGAATTAAGAATGAAGAGTGCCCCAACTCATAACTCATCACTCATAACTCTTCACTCTACAGGACGTTGCTTCGATTTCCCCGGCTTTGTACCTGCCTACATACGGCCGTTATTTTGCGAAGGTAAAGGCCCTTTCCGTTGGGCAGCGCTGAGTGGTGATGCTGCAGACATTGCCGTTACCGACGAACTCATCATCAACATGTTTCCCGAAAACAAAGGCATGCTCCGCTGGATGAAGATGGCAAAAGAAAAAATTGCCTTCCAAGGATTGCCAGCAAGGATATGCTGGCTGGGTCAGGGAGAAAGAGAAAAAGCAGGATTGGCATTTAATGAACTGGTAAGAACAGGAAAAGTAAAAGCACCCATTGTAATTGGCCGTGACCATTTAGACACCGGCAGTGTAGCATCTCCCAACAGGGAAACAGAAGCCATGCTCGACGGCAGCGATGCCGTAGCCGACTGGCCAATTTTAAATGCGTTGGTAAATACTGCAGGCGGTGCATCATGGGTTTCTTTGCATCATGGTGGTGGAGTAGGGATGGGGTACAGCATTCATGCAGGTATGGTGATTGTTGCCGATGGAACGGATGATGCAGCTTTGCGTTTAAGCCGTGTATTAAGAAACGACCCTGGCATGGGTGTGATACGCCATGCGGATGCTGGGTATGAATTGGCAAAAGAAACTGCTAAAGAACATGGGTTGGATTTGGAGAGCAGGTTGTAAGAGTTTATGAGCCGGAGTGCAGTACTACTATTTAGCTTCATTGGCGTCGCACCCTTGTGCGGTATATCTTTGCTGAACTTTTTCCGCCAATATTTTTTGAAGAAAGATGACAACTTAAAAAAAATTACTTCTATTAATTAAAAATATTTAGGATGCAACAGATAAAAGATATTATCCCAAAACAATTGATGGAAGGTATCAATGGTTATTTCGCTCATGGAAAAAATATAAGTTTTGGTTATGTGGAAATAAAAGAAGGAACTGTTATGCCCGTACACCAGCATGTGCATGAACAGATAACTTACCTGCTGGAAGGCCAGCTGGATATGGAGATTGGCGGAGTAGTTTATTCATTAACACCCGGCAGCTATCATGTTATTGCTTCCAATACATTGCATGGTGCACATGCAATAACAGCCTGCAAAGTGATCGATGTATTTAGCCCAGTGAGGGAAGAGTATAAAATGCAGCATCTTTAAATTACCCCTTGCCGTGGTTCGTGGTACAAGAAATATTTTATTTGCATTCGTGTGCCACGAACCACGGCAGAGAAAGGAGGATAGTTTTATAAGCTGTTGCGTAGAAAATTTTCAATGCTGATACGGTATTCATTTTCAAGAGCAGGTTTTCTTTTTCCGTACTTATATATCATCACATTAACCTCCACTTCTTTCTTTCCTCCTACCAGTATTTTTAATTCCAATCGCAGGTTTTGCCAGAATAAGAGGGAAGTTTTCTTTGCGGTGATAAAAAAAAATTGCTCATTATTTTCTTTCAGCTTAAATCCATTATCCGTACAAAAGTGAATGAGCTTACCATACACCTCTGTTACATTACTGTATAAAACAAAAGAATTTGTATCCATATAGCGTAAAGATAGGTAACAGTTATGTCTCTAATTAAGTGATTGCAAAATTTATAAAAGGCAACCACCAGCTGGCGCAGGTTTCCCGACCTGCTGCCATTCATTATTTATACAATTGATTATGTTAGAGTAATTGTTATAAGGAGTAGCGGCGGTTGGCAACAGATCGGGAAACCTGCCCGTTGGTGGCAGCCCTTGCCGTCAATAATAAATTTTAGTCGCTTAGCTAAACACAAACCAACCTTCAGTTCCACTTAATTTCAATTTAGCAATTGGGCTAAAAACAATCTCCTTATCTGCAATTGAACGATTTAACTTGAACTTGACTTTAGAGTATTTTGATTTTATATTTTCTTCACTAATTGTAATATAAATAGGAGGATTTGATGGATGGGTAAAACTGTTTTTATTTTCTTCATAACCTACAGCTAATAATGCAGATTTTATCTCCTTAAATTCTTGTTGATTTATTGTCACGTATAATTCCGTGATGGAATTAAAGAGTCTGGTTTTTAAGGGTTCTCCACCCCAATCTCCCATAAATTGTTTCATAGATAAACCTGCACTAATGATAGAGTCTGTAATTCCCCAATTTTTATATGCGTCCACAGAATATGAGGTCAGATTTGCAAAGATGTTTGCTTTCTTAGGTTTCGTAGTATCATGTTTATACCATGCCATTATTTCATCTAAAGTAAAATCACTTCCTTTATAACTATGAACAAACAAGGAGTCTTTATAAAATTGTTTCCATGAATTTAATAGGAACTCTTTCTGACTAGGCTTTTGAGTTTGAAAGACCAATACACCACCACCTTGTTGATTATTCCAAAAGGCTTTCGCAAGACT
>JANMJU010000235.1:0-6619 GCA_031371545.1 Chitinophagaceae bacterium | reverse complement strand
TTGGCTACACCAGCATAAAACGATTGCTTATGTCACTACAAAAGCCAACACTCTCTTTTTGGCAAATCATCAACATGAATGTTGGTTTCTTTGGAATACAGTACAGCTTTGGGTTACAGCAAAGTGCCGTAAATCCTATTTATGATTTTCTAGGAGCCAAACCCGATGAAATTCCCTGGCTCAATTTAGCAGGGCCGCTTACCGGTTTAATTATTCAGCCCATCATTGGTGCATTGAGTGATAAAACCTGGCATCCGAAGTTTGGAAGAAGGACGCCTTTCTTTTTTATTGGCGCCATGATCTGCAGTATTGCATTATTCCTTTTTCCTTTTAGCAGCGCTTTGTGGATGGCTGCAGGATTACTTTGGATTTTAGATGCCGGTAACAATACGGCGATGGAACCTTACCGTGCTTTTATTGCAGACAAATTAGATGCGACCCAACAGCCAACAGGTTTCCAGGCACAAAGCTTTTTTACCGGCTTCGGGCAAACACTGGCCAACGTTTCTTTATTTATTTTCCCAATGATATTTATTGGTAAAACAGGTAAGCTGCCCACCTGGGTTTTTGCTTCTTTCTTTTTAGGGGCAGTCTGTTCTATCGGATCAATTTTGTGGAGTATTAAAACAACTCCTGAAATTCCTCCTTCCGATGATGAACTGGCGGCATTAAGAGAAAAAAATAAAGGAATGCCACACCCGGCGGTACAGTTTTTTTTATCCATACTTACCACTATCGTTGCATACCTGGTGCTGCTTCTTTTGCTTATCCCTTCTATCTTTTCAAACGGATTATACAGAAAGGTTTTAAACTATGCAGAGCATCACCCAACTTTAAAAATATTATTTGCACAAAATATCGAGATCATCGACGCTATTTTAAGTATGCCGAAAGTGATGTGGCAATTGGCATTGGTTTATTTGTTTCAATGGTATGCACTGTTTTGCTACTGGCAAAATTCATCTAAGAGTATTGCATTGTCTGTATGGAAAACCACTCCGCAACAAAATGAAAAATTATATGAAGAAGCTGTTGGCTGGACAGGCCTGGTAAATGGCTGGTACAATGTTGTGACTTTCTTATGCGCTTTTGGGCTGGTGTGGTTTGCAAAAAAATATTCTCCCAAATTGGTGCATTTCGGTTGTTTGGTTTTGGCAGGTATTGGTTTGCTTGCTTTCCCTTTTATTGAAAATAAGTATTTACTATTCCCGGCTATTACCGGCTTTGGAATAGGCTGGGCAAGTATGATGGGTATTCCATATTTAATGGTAGTTAGTAAAATCCCTAAAGAAAGATATGGGGTATACATGGGGGTTATCAATATGATGATAGTGATACCAATGTTTATTCAAACCACTACATTCGGATTTATCATGAAACATTTTTTAAATAATAATTCCGGTAATGCGATTGTATTTGCAGGTGTGTTTTTATTAATTGCAGCAGCACTTACATTATTAATCAAAAGCGATAAGCCAATCGGAGAAATAAGTTTGGCTGGAGGAGGACACTAAAAGTTAACAATACAACTTATCTCAATGAAACTTTTTTCAAATATCGTTGCAGCAATAATTATCATAGCAGTATTCAACTGTTCCTGCAATTCTTCTGAAACAGAAACAAAAACAGAACCTACAGTGTCCAAAGATTCCTCCAATAAAAAATGGTGGAAAGAAGCAGTCGTTTATCAACTCTATCCAAGAAGTTTTAAAGACAGCGATGGCGATGGCATCGGCGATTTAAAAGGCATTATTTCAAAATTAGATTACATCAAAAGCTTGGGTGTGGATGCAGTGTGGCTCAATCCTATTTACAGTTCACCCAATGATGATAATGGATATGATGTAAGCGATTACCGTGGCATTATGAAAGACTTTGGAACGATGGAAGATTTTAATACTTTATTGAAAGGCATGCATGAAAGAAATATAAAAGTGGTGATGGACATTGTGGTAAACCACAGCAGCGATGAACATGAATGGTTCAAACAAAGCCGCAGTTCAAGAACAAGCCCGTACAGAAATTATTATCACTGGTGGAATGCAGAAAGAGGCAAGCCCCCATACCGTTATAGTTTGTTTGATGTAAATCATGACGCATGGAAATATGATTCACTCACCAATGCTTATTACTTACATTATTTTTCAAGAAAGCAACCAGACTTAAATTGGGAAAACCCAAAACTGCGGAATGAAATTTATGACATGATGAAATTTTGGGCAGAGAAAGGTGTGGATGGTTTTCGCCTGGATGCATTTCAATTTTCAGCTAAGGATACTACCTGGCCTGCATTTCCTGCAGGATTTGAAAAAAACTTTATTCAGTATTATGCAATGGGTCCTCACATACATGATTATTTAAAAGAAATGAACGCAGCGGTTTTCAGCAAATATGATGTGATGAGTGTGGCAGAAGGCGCAGGAAGAAATTTACAGGAAGCACATGATTTAGTAGATGCAGATAGAAAGGAATTGGGAATGGCTTATGCCTTTGATGCAGTGGATTTGGCAAAGATGCCAACTACTCCCGGCGGCGAAGCATACAGCATTTTAAAATTGAAACAAACATTTACCAGATGGGATAGTGCTTTTGCTGAAAAAGGATGGCTGGCTATTTATCTTGCCAACCACGACCAGGCAAGATTGGTAAGCCGCTTTGGAAATGACAAGCCTGAATTCAGGGAAGTATCTTCTAAAATGCTGAATACATTTTTATTAAGCATGAGGGGAACTCCTTTTGTATATAATGGAGATGAACTGGCCATGAGCAATGCAGGCTTTTCTGCAATTGAAGATTACAATGATGTAGCTACCCTGAATGAATACCAGTTTCAAAAAAACAAAGGTGCCGACATGAACAAGTTTATGGAGTCTGTAAAATTCAGTTGCCGGGATAATGGCCGTACAGGTTTTCAGTGGGACAGCATTGCTAATGCTGGCTTTACAACTGGCACACCATGGCTTACAACAAATCCAAATTATAAAATCATCAATGCTGCTGTACAGGAAAAAGATGCTAACAGTTGTTTAAATTATTTTAGAAAAATGACAAAACTGCGGAAAGAAAATCCAGTGCTGGTGTATGGCAAGTACAGCCTGCTCGATAAAAGTAATCCGGATGTGTATGCATTTACAAGAGAGCTGGATGGGGAAACTTTTTTTATAGTATTGAATTTTACAAAAAAAATGGTTGATTTTAGTTTTGATGAATATAAGAGTGTAAATAAATCTTTAATGATAAGCAACTATGATAATGCAGATAAAATTGCTCCGTCATTAATAAAGCTGCAACCTTATCAGGCAATTATTTATAAAGCAGGAAAATGAATTTAAAACTCAATCATATTCAGCATATCGGCATTCCGGTTACAGATATAAAAGTGTCTGAAGTATTTTATGAAAAATTAGGCTTTACCAATGTGATGGCATCTGCTTTTAGTTTCAATGGCAGCAATGGTATGGTGGCGATGATGAAGTTGAATGAAATGATAATTGAATTGTATCAAAAGCCTCCGGCAGAATTGAATGAAATCAGGAACCGGAAGAACGGGCATATTGATCACATCGCTTTTGATGTGGACGATATTGATAAAACATTTTCAACATTAAAAAACGAATCGTTTAATATTATTGAAGAGCAGCCTGTTTTTCTTTCCTTCTGGGAAAAGGGCTGCAAATATTTTAATATCACCGGGCCCAATGGGGAACGGTTAGAATTCAACCAAATTTTATAAAATAAAACTCCCGTTCAGGGCATGATATGAATAAAATACTTTGCATTGGAGAAGCACTGATAGATATGATTTGTACTGACAAAGGCAAACCATTATCTGCAGGGGAAAATTTTTTAAAAAAACCGGGAGGCGCCCCAACCAATGTGGCAGCAGCCATTGCAGCCCTTGGTGGTGAAGTAGAACTGGCAGCCAAGGTAGGCGTTGATCCTTTTGGAGATCATTTAGTGGCGGTGATGAAAAGCTTTGGTGTAAGTACCAAGCACATGCTGCAGGATGAAAATCATTTCACCACATTTGCATTTGTATCACTGATGGAAAATGGTGAACGGGATTTTTATTTCAACCGTGGCGCCGACGGGCATTTGAATATTGAAGATATTGATGCTATTAATTTGGATGAGTTTTCAATTGTTCATTTTGGATCTGCCACCGGCTTTCTTCCCGGGGCATTGCAGGATGCTTATGTTGGGTTGCTTAAAAATTCACTGAACAAAAAACTGTTCATCAGTTTTGATCCCAACTACCGCCATTTACTGTTTCAAAATAACACTGCTTCATTTATAAAACAATCCTGGAATTACCTGGAGCATTGCCATTTTTTTAAAGTAAGCGATGAAGAAGCAATCATGCTTACCGGTGCGGTATCTGTAGAAGCAGCAGCAACAGCTTTCCTGCAAAAAACAACAGCCGTATTTGCCATTACACTTGGCAAAGAGGGAACCCTGCTCGGCCTTGATGGCACAACATGTATTATTCCCAGCATTGCCATAACGCCGGTGGATACCACAGGAGCAGGCGATGCATTTACCGGGGCGGTATTGTACCAGCTCAGCAAATTTTCTAAACAGGAAACGAGTAGCCTTGCATTGGATGACTGGAAGCAGATCATTTTAAATGCCAACAAAGCAGGTGCAAGAACCTGTGAGTACCTCGGTGCCATGGAAGCCTTTAAACATTTGAGCAATACAATTTTTGAATAAGTAAACATCTCAAGCAAAGGCGCAAAAAAGCAAAGTAAAATTTTCTTTGCTTCCTTATTTTCTCAGCGACTTTGCTTGAAAAAAACTAACAACTGTGTACAATCCACAAATACACCAGCTCATCAATAACTGCCTGCAAAAAAAGCAGATTGACATTGCAGGAAAAGACAATCTTTTTTATACAAGGTTTGTTGCCAACACCACAACCATCCATTACCTGTTCAGCGAATTGTACAAACAACATCCTGAAGAAAATGCATTATTTATTCAGCTCATAGATACCATCACTGATGCTTACCTGCAACGTTCTGCAGCGCTGAAAGGATCTGACGAAGCAAAAGAAATTAAAGGGAACTGGTTTTTAAGCAATGAAATTGTGGGTATGAGTTTGTATGTGGATAGGTTTTGCGGCAGCTTAAAAAACATGGTCGGCAAACTGGATTACCTTAAAAAACTGGGCGTAAATTTTTTGCACCTGATGCCGGTAATGCAAAGCCCCGCCGGAGAAAGCGATGGCGGCTATGCCGTATCTGATTTTAGAAAAGTAGATGAACGCTTTGGTACGCTGGCCGATTTAAAAAAGCTGCAGCAAAAAATGAGTACAGAAAAAATGTACCTCATGATCGACATCGTACTCAACCATACTTCTCATCATCACGAGTGGGCAGTAAAGGCAAAGGGCGGCGATAAAAAATACCAGGATTATTTTTACATGTTCAGTGACCGGGCATTGCCAGATCAGTACGATGCTGCCATGCCCGAAATTTTTCCTGAAAGCTCACCCGGCAATTTCACCTGGAATGAAGAAGCAAAGAAATGGGTGATGTCTGTTTTTCACAATTACCAATGGGATTTGAATTATACCAACCCGGCAATGCTGGTGGATATGCTGGATAATATTTTCTTTTATGCCAACCTCGGCGTGGATATTTTACGCATTGATGCACCAGCTTTTATCTGGAAACAACTGGGCACTACCTGCCAGAATTTGCCGCAGGCACACACGCTGCTGCGGCTGATAAAACAATGTGTGCAGGTAGCCACACCCGGTATGGCAATACTCGGCGAAGCCATTGTAGCGCCTAAAGAAATCATGAAATATTTTGGCACCGGCCTGTACACTGCCAAAGAATGTGACTTTGCCTACAACGCCACCCACATGGCATTGCAATGGGATGCACTGGCCACCGGCGACACCAAAGTAATGCTGGCAGCCCAACACGAAATTTTACAAAAACCTTATGGTACTTCCTGGATTACTTACACCCGATGCCACGATGATATTGGCCTGGGATATGATGATTACATGATACAACATGCAGGATACAATTCTTTTGAACACCGCCGGTACATGAAAGACTATTACTCCGGTGCCATCCCCGGTTCGCCGGCAACAGGTGCCTTGTTTTCTGTCAATCCAAAAACACAGGATGCCCGTATCAGTGGCTCCCTGGCTTCTTTATGCGGACTAGAAAGTTCGTTGAATGAACAGAACGGTTACCAGGTAGAAATGTCGGTACGGAAAATTTTACTGATGCAGGCGCACAGCTTTTTTATTGGCGGCTTGCCCATGTTGTTTTATGGCGATGAAGTGGGCTACACCAACGATTACTCCTACCTGGATGACCCGACAAAAAGTTACGACAACCGCTGGATGCACCGCCCCGTAATTGATTGGGAAAAAAATAAGAAGATTGATGAAGCTGGAACTTTAGAGCAACGCATTTTTACCGGCACCCAACAACTCATTGCCATCCGGAAAAAATTACCCATGGTGGCCGATTATAAAAACCTTACCTGGCTCAGCCCTTTCAATATTCATGTGGCAGGCTACCTGCGAACCTTAGACGAAACCAAACTGTATTGCGTTTTCAATTTCAACAAACAGGTGTCCTATTTATCCTGG